>JAYVGA010000074.1:0-8527 GCA_043772635.1 Chitinophagaceae bacterium | reverse complement strand
GTAAGCAATGGAATAAATTTTTCTAATGAAATATTTTCTTTCATGGCTGCCCAGGCGGAAGGTAGTAAAAATTGCAGACCTGCAATGCCGCCCCAGGCTTTTTGTAAATTTCCGGATGCTATTTCTTTTATAGCTGGTGGAGCCGGCGAATGATCGGTGGTAATAAAATCAAGCACTCCGGTGGCCAATGCATTTTTTAATAATGAATTATTTTCCTTTTCACGGATGGGTGGTGCACATTTATAAAGCGTGTTGCCATCGGGAATATCTTCTGCATTAAAATAAATATAATGCGCACAGGTTTCTGCTGTTAGTGGGAGGCCTGCGGCTTTTGCGGCTGCAATGGCCGGCAATGCTTCTGCTGAAGACACATGAACGATATGTGTTTTGCAATGGTATTTTTTGCAGAGTTCAATCATCAAATTGATGGCATCGTTCTCCCATTTTTTTGGGCGGCTGCTTAGATATTGCTGGTAACTACCGGGATAATTTTGCAAACCTGTTTTTATTTCTTCCTCATACAATTCGCAATGCGCCAATATAGGCAGGCCATGTTTTGCAATGATGGGCATAGCCTGTTCCAGGTCTTCTTTTGTTACATTGGGAAATTCATCAATACAGGAGTGTGTTAAAAAACATTTCATACCCAGTACACCTGCATTCATCAGTTCTTCCAGCTCGCCCGCATTTCCGGGAATGACTCCACCATAAAAACCAACATTTACATGCAGTTTATTTTTTGCTGCTTCCAGCTTCTGTTTGAATGCATTAGCATTGGTTGTTACGGGGCTTGCATTCAGCGGCATGTCAATAATTGTTGTGATACCTCCTGCGGCTGCGGCTTGTGTGGCAGTATCAAAACCTTCCCATTCTGTTCTGCCGGGTTCGTTTATGTGTACATGGGCATCTATTACCCCGGGCATTATTACTGCATTGCCTAAATCTTCTGCACCTATTTCTTTTTTATAAATGATGGCTGTAATTTTTCCAGCGGCAAAAGAAATAGTGGCGGGCTGAAGTTTATTTTCTACGAAGCAACGGGTGCTGAAAACCTCACCCCGAGCCTCACCCTCCTTCTCCCTCTCCTGAAGAGAGAGGGAGCGGTGCAGCAAATCTTTACTAAACTTTTTATCTTCCATATTATCATTTGTTCTTTATTCCACAGTGCGGCTAAAGAAATTATTAAAAGTTATGTAAGTTCTTTTGATTATAATATGCTTTCTATTTTCTCTGAAGTAGCCGGCTGATTTATATATTCAGAAAAAACATTCTCATACAAACCCATCAATACTTTTTCCGGCGTCATGGGTGCATTAAATCCTATTGTGCTTTGTGGGTTAAATGCTTTTACTGCATTGCGCAATGCAAAATAAGTTCCTATGCCATACATCAACGGCGGCTCTCCTACTGCTTTACTTTTAAAGATGGCCAGGTTGTCGTTTTTTGTTTCTAAAAATTGAATATTTATTTCTTTGGGAACCGAATAAATATCCGGCACTTTATAAGTAGATAAAGCATTGCTGCGCAATTTTCCTTCTTCGTCAAATACAATTTCTTCCATGGTCATCCAGCCAATACCTTGCACCAGCCCGCCTTCAATCTGTCCACGGTCTATCATGGGGTTCATGGTGGTGCCAAAATCATGCACCAGGTTTACGGCATCAATTTCATAAATGCCCCGCAGGCAATCAACCGTTACGGTTGTGATGGCCGTGCCATACACATGATAAGCAAAGGGATGGCCTTTTTCTTTTGTGGCATCAAAATTTATTTCGGGTGTGGCGTAATGGGCGTGTTCACTCAGGCTTTTTCTTTTTAAATATGTTTCCATTACCAGTTTGTTCCAGGTTATGTCAGTTAACTTTCCTGCATCATAAACCTGTTCGTCTTTTATTTCAATGCCGCTAATACCTGTTGATAATATTTCTGCTGCAGTTTCTTTTAACCGCTCCAGTATTTTATTGCAGGCTATCTGCACGGCCTTACCATTAAGATCTGCCGTGGCACTTGCTGCCGAAGGAGATGTGTTGGCAATGCGGTAAGTGTTGGTGCTGTTTAATTTTACCCGGCTGTTTTTAATAGAAAAAATAGTTGCAGCCACCTGCAGCATTTTTGTATTTACGCCCTGGCCCATTTCTACTGCGCCCGTACTTATGCCCACACTACCATCGCTGTACACATGCACCAGTGCCCTTGCCTGGTTCATCAAAGTTTTTGTAAAGGAGATACCAAAACAAACAGGCATTAAAGAAAATCCTTTTTTTATTAATTTATTTTCTGCATTAAAAACGCTGATCTCATTTTCTATTTTTTTTATATCGTAATGCTCCACGGCTTTATTCCAGCAGGGCAGGGCTTCGCTTTGTGCCAGTTGCCCGTAAGGAAATTCATCTCCGCTGTTTATTAAATTTTTATGTTGAATAATGCCTGCTTTAATTCCCAGTTCTTCTGCAGCTTTTGCAATGGCGGCTTCTATTACAAACATTCCCTGCGGCCCGCCAAAACCCCTGAAAGCTGTATTGGGCGGCAGGTTGGTGCGGCAGCTATAAGCCGTGGCTGTTACGTTGGGTAAAAAATAACTGTTGTTGCAATGAAACAATGTACGCTCCAGCACAGCGGGAGAAAGATCTGCCGCAGCACCTGCGTTTTGATAAAACGTTGCTTCATAAGCCAGTATTTTATAGTCTTCATCCAGGCCAATTTTAAAATCGGAACTGTAAGGATTTCTTTTGCCGGTCATGCGCATATCTTCCATGCGGTGCAGGCAATATTTTACGGGACGTTTTAAAAGCAAGGCAGCCAGTGCACAAAAAATGGCCCAGCTTGTAGCCTGGTCTTCTTTGCCACCAAAGCCTCCGCCCAGGCGGGTTACATCTACTTCAAGCATGTGCATGGGAATACCGAGTACATCTGCTGCATGGCGCTGCACGGCGGTGGGCCCCTGTGTGGATGAATAAATTTTTATAGCATCATTCTCTACCGGCCATGCATAAGCGCCCTGCGTTTCTATGTATAAATGTTCCTGCCCGTTTGTATCTGCACTGCCCTTAAAAATATATTTACATTTTGTAAATGCTGCTGCACTATCACCCAGTTTAAAAGTGCGTGGCGGCACTATTAATGATCCGTTTGCTTTTGCAATTCGTGGATCGGTAACCACTGACAGGGGATCAATTTCTATTTTTATTTTTTTTACTGCTGCAGAGGCAATGGCTGTGGATGTGGCTACCACAAAGGCCACGGGCATGCCATTAAAATGCACTTCATCTTCTGCAAGCAATGGCTCATCGGCTACAATGCCTCCAATCTGGTTTATGCCGGGAATATCTTTATAGGTAAATATTTTTACTACACCCGACATGGCGGCCGCTTCAGATACATCGAGTTTCAAAATTTTTCCGTGTGCCAGTGGCGAGCCAAACACAGCACCATAAAGAGTTCCCTGCAGCATGGGAATATCATCCAGGTAAATTGATTCGCCTCTGGTGTGGGTGTAAGAATCTATGTTGAAGCCAAGCACCCCCGCCCCTAATGGGGTGAGCCCCCCCGCCCCTAAAGGGGAGCCTTGCGTCGCATGTATCGTTTCTTTTTTCAGCAATTTGTCAGGTTTTATTTTATACTTCCTGCGTAGCCAGGTTTATGAAATGCGCTTTTACCAATTGTTGTAATAAGAGTCTTTTGTATTCCGCTGTTCCTCTTGCATCACTGATGGGTGAAACTTCTGACTGAATGATGGGCAATAAATCTGCAATGATTTGCTCTGTTATTTTTTTACCTGTTAAAAATTCACTGCTTAATGTAAGGTAAGCCGGTATGGGACCTACACCACCTGCCGACAATCCTGCTTCTGCAATGATATCGCCGCTCATTTGTAAATAAATGGCAGTGTTTACGCTGGCAATATCCAGGTGTGTGCGTTTGCTTACTTTTTCAAAATTGAAAAAACTACCAGCAGCAGGCAATTGAAAAATTATTTTTTCTACATGCTCTTCTGCATCTTTATTAATTATTTTATACCCCTTATAAAATTGCCGCAGGGGCAGCATTCTTGAAGTAGTTCCATTGCTCAATAAAAGCTGTGCATCCAGTGCCAGGAAAAAAATAGTAAAATCACCAATGGGCGATGCATTGCAGATATTCCCCGCAATGGTTGCCATGTTTCTTATCTGTGTAGAAGAAATCAATTTAATGTATTGCTTCAGTAGCGGAAAATGATTTTTAAAAACAGGAGAGCGGGCTATATCTGCGGCAGTAACAGATGCACCCAGCCAGCATTCATTTCCATTTTGCTGTATGCCATTTAAAGAATGATGATCAAACAAAAAATGAATGTCTTCTTCCACCATTGTTTCGTGCTGCTGCACATAGAGGTCGGTACCACCGCCCAGTAATTTTTTTTGGGGAGATGAAACCACTGCATTTTTCATCCTGCCTTCTTTTAGTGCCTGCAGTTTTTCTTTTACAGATAAAAAATATGCAGGGATAATATTATTTTCTACTGCAAATAATAATGGATTATCCATCTTTCTTTTCTGCATCAATTTATTTACCACGGCTGCTGCTCTTTCAATAGATTTATACCCTGTACAGCGGCAAATATTTCCATTCATTGCATGGATAGCATTTTCATATTCAGGGGCATCATCGCTTATGCAAAACCCGGCAAGCGATACAATAAAACCAGGTGTGCAAAATCCGCATTGGGTAGCACCCTCGTCTGCAAAGGCCTGCTGCACGGCGTTTAAGCCGGTTACATTTATTCCTTCTATGCTCACAATATGTTTTCCGGATGCATTGCCAATGGGCATTAAACAACTGGTGGCACTTGTATAAATAAGTTCATCATTTATCAGTTCGCCTGCCAATATTGTGCATGCGCCGCAATCGCCTTCCCTGCAGCCAATCTTGGTTCCGGTAAGCTGCTGATGATAACGGATAAAATCGAGCAGCAGGGTGCCGGCTGGAAGTGCAGTAGAAATTTCTGTATTATTTAATATGAATTTCAGCAAGTGAATATTTTGTTTTTTTAAAGTTAAGATATTTGAATGTAGGAATAATGAATAAGGCGGACAGGTTGCATTTCAAATTACCGCTTAAAGAAGGGTTGTCAACTTTTTAAAAGTTGACAACCCTATGCGCCAATTTGAAATGTACCCTGCTCATTTTAAATGAAACAGTTTGGTATAGATTAATTACAATATGTATTACGCTAAAAATTTATTACTGCATAAGGGATAAATTTAAAATTGCGCTGCTGCATTTTTTATGGAGAAACAACAATAAACTAATAAGCTGTTTGAGTTATTTGCTGAAATTTATTTAGAGGGTCTAAAATGTTGCCATTATGTATGCCGATGAAGGGTTTGTGACACAACAATGATGCTATGAAAAACTTTCGCTGGTATTTAAAATAAATGTTAAGCGGAAACTATTTTTAAAAAACAGGTTTTTAGAAAAAATATCAAGCTTTTATTTTTCAAACAACCATTTCATCCTGGTTCTTTTTTGTTCGGCCTTTAAACCAAATTTATTTATACTATGTTGCTGCAGGTGCTTTACGGCTTCGGGTACAGAATCGGTAAATAGGCAGAGTTTCATATCTTCCGGCGAGATGGTTCCTTTCCGTTTCATCATTTCAATATGCTCTATAATTTCTTTGTGGTACTCCGTATCAAAAATAATTATAGGAAATTCAAAAATCATTTTTGTCTGAATAAGGGTAAGGGCTTCAAAATATTCATCCAGTGTACCAAAGCCACCGGGCATTACAATAAATGCATAGGAGTATTTTATCAGCAGGGTTTTTCTTACAAAGAAAAATTTAATATCCACCCATTTATCCAGGTAAGGATTATGGTGCTGTTCGTGCGGCAGTATAATATTACAACCCACACTTCTGCCACCTACTTCCCGGGCACCCCTGTTACCAGCTTCCATAATACCAGGGCCGCCACCCGTCATAATAGTAAAGCCAAGCCGGGCAATTTCGCCGGCTATCTCTACCGTTTTCTTATAATAAATATGATCTTCTTTAAACCTGGCAGAACCAAAGATGGTAACACATGGCCCCACAAAATGCAGCGAACGGAAGCCCCGTATAAAATCAAACAATACACCCAGGGTAAATTTAAATTCTTTCCACCTGCTCTGCGGGCCTTCCAGGAATTTTATTTCTTCTTTTGAAACGGTTTTTGTTTTATCCATCAGGGTTTCAATTTAGTTAAAAAAATTTAGAGAGCGTTTAGAATCTGCATAGGGTATGCTTTGTAATATAGAATTGAATGCGATAATTATATAAACATGAGCTTATTATTTTTAATAGAAACCAATTGTTCTGAACGGGGCGTGAACTTCTATAGTTACGTGGCTTCTCACCAAGGTGGCTCCTACGGAGCCGGATACCCTTAATGATTTTGAAGCTACAAACAGGATGCTCCGCAGGAGCGAGGCATGTAGTTTAATATTGCAGCATCTGCTTACTATATTTTCTTATTCAAAAAATAAACAAATTGTATGTTGGCTTTTTTGCAGCTACGCTGCGTAGGTAATTTTAAATGTACCGGGTAATTAAAGTGTACCCAGGCATTTCTGTATTTTAAATAACTTTATGCACCTGCTTTTTATTATGGAACAAAAGAAGTTTAGAAAGTTACGCATCTATCTGCCCCGGCAGCCACTGGTAAACGACCGGCCATGGCTGATAGCAGGCTTACTCCTTGTTTTAATTATTTTGCTATTTGTTGTTTATTGTTACATCGTAGCTGTAGATAAAGCAAAGCCTATAGCAGTGCCGATGTTGATAAGCCTGTTTGCAAAATAAACATGGCGACTGTTAGTAATTGCAGTGGTAAAAAGAGGGCAAGAATCAGTATCTTTTTCAAAAGCGATAGGCAGGAGAGAAACCTGTATTGGTATTGAATTAGAAAATTCTTTTGCAAAGCAATTATTGCTGCAGGCTGAAAGCCAGACCGGCGGCAGCTACCTACGACGGCAAAAAACGACAGAAATTTTTTTTTAAGGTAAAATATTTGGGCACCATATCCAAGCCAAAAATTAAAAATAAAAAAATGGGTATTGGAATAATGTACATAAGAGAAGGTGCCCAGTATCCCATAGCAGTATAAACATATGCTTCTTTAGGCTTGTTGGGGTTATACAATACCGCTACTATATCATTTACAAAAACTTCTTCATGTTGAAAGCGACTGCCCTTGCATAAGTAATTATTATTTGAAACCTGATATTCAACAATGGGATAATAGGTGGTCTTTTTTCTTCTGGAGTTTTTATTTTCAGTAAAATAAAAGTACTTCACTGTTCCCTCTGCCTTATTATACGAAAAGGATTTCCATACTAAAGGAACCAGAGTAAAACCTAAGAAAATGGCTATTACAGCAAAGAAAATTTTATATTTATCTAATTTAAAAGGTACACTCATTTGGGATTAATTAATTTAATGCAATCACGTATATATAAATATAGGCTTTAAGATTGTATAAGGTTTCTGAAATACACCTGCGCTCACAAATCAAATCTTTTTTTTCCGGTGCAGGTGTTCCAATTATTTCGAAGCCAGCGCCACACCCAGCACAGGCCGCTGCAGGTGTTTTCACCTGCGGCACCAAATTTAAAGAAATATCTAATTAATTACCTGTATAATGGGTCAACATATTAAAATGATCAATGCCATTTTCATAAAACATAGCGGAAGAAAAATGATATTCTTCGGGATATATGCAAATACCTGCTTTAACAGGATTATAATGCCCGCCCGGCCGAAGCCGTTCGGACGGGAATATATTCCAACTTTTGTAAAAATACTTTCTCCGAACTTAATTCAATACTAAGTGGTTTTCGTTTCCATATCTGATATTCCCTATCTGTTTTATTTACCCTGCATTGCTCTAACAAAACGGGGTTGTCATTAACTAATGCAAACTTTATTTGCTGCGCAGTAAACTTCATAAAGCTTAATTGAATGGATGATAAAGAATAGCCTGGCAAAGGTTGCCAAATAAGATGAATGTGGTTATCCATTACTACAAATGCATTCAATTCAATTCGTTTGTTATCTACCAAAAAATGTAAACTATCAGTAATTATGTTCTTATATTTATCAGTAGCCAAAAGCGGCAGCCAGTTTCTGATGGATGCTGTGAAATATTGCGGCCACTCTATTGGATAAGGGAAAATCATAAACTAATGTAGGAAAAAATTAGTTAGTTTACAATTGTTGTGTCGCAGGTGAAAACACCTGCAACGGCCGTGCTGGATGAAGAATGGGCTTGTAAGAAATCGGGTAACACCAACATCGGGAAAAAAAAAATGGCGTTGGGCGGAGATCAAACGCCGTCAAGTACCCACGGCGGCAAAAGATAAACATCCGTCGAAGTATCGCCGTATGCCTTCTTTGGCTTGATGCAAATTTAGGTATAATACTGAAAAATAGTTGGTAAAATCGCCTGTAATTCAATACAGGATTGATTTTGATACAAGCTATGTGAAAGTCGTTTCACATAGCTTTTTT
>JAYVGA010000073.1:0-10439 GCA_043772635.1 Chitinophagaceae bacterium | reverse complement strand
CTGATGGTACCATTACGAGTTATATAATAAATAGTATTCCACCAGCCTCACAAGGTATTATCAGTATTCCATGTGGGCCTACACCAACAGGAGCAACATGTACAGGAGGCTTTGCAGATTTAACTGCAGCAGTACTTACAGCTAATCCCGGCGGTATAGTATTAACTCCGGCACAATCAGCGGCTTTAAGGTTTGACCCCGCAGCAGGTTTTAACGGAAATACTACTTTTAATTATTCTGCTTACGATAACAACGGAAATTTGACTAATGTGGCTGCATACACAATTCCTACTGGTACTGCTACTGTATTGCCTTTAACATTAATAAACTTTACCGGCAGCAGAAGCGGTAATGATATTAATTTATTGTGGAAAACAGAAAATGAAATTAATGCAGATCATTTTGAAGTGGAATACAGTATTGATGGTATCAGCTTTATAAATGGTGGATCCGTAAATGCAAACAACGGTGTTGTAAATAATTACCAGTTTACTTTAAAGAATTTTACACAACCACTTTATTATATCCGTTTAAAATCGACAGACAAAAATGACATGTTTAAATACAGTGGTATTGTTAGAATAAGATTGAATGATAGACTTACAAAAGCAATAAATGTTACACCAAACCCTGTAACAGAAAGTATGCAGATCAGGATAAGTTCTGATATAAGTGCTGTTGCCGAAATAAGAATTACAGCAGCAACAGGCCAGGTGGTTTATCAAACCAAACAACTGGTAAATAAAGGAGAAAATGCTATACCTGTTCAAAACATCGCTTCAAGATTACCTAAAGGTACCTATGCCGTAAGTATGGTTATTAATGGGGTAACAGTAAGCACAAAATTTGTTTTATAATACTTTCAGATATCTGAAATTAATGAATAGCCTGTGGTTGGCTTTTGTAAATACCGGTTTAACTAACTGAAATGTAATACCGGTATAAATTAAATACCCTAATAAAAAAAATAACGTGCCTTTATAAGCACGTTATTTTTTTGCCCCTGTTTATTTTTGCAGATGCATAAGCGGATTTGTTTTGAAAGATAAATTAAATAGATTTGAAAAATCTTTCTTAAGCGGAATAAAATTGCTTTATAATTTTGTGGAAGTTTACTCCATTTTTTTTTATGGCAATGTAACATTGGAAACAGGCAGGTATTATCACACAAATAAAATTAATTATGAAATCTAATACGCCAAAAGTACAAATAGAAGTTTGGGAAGCTAAAGAAAGGCTTTACGAAATGGTAAAACATCTTTCTCCATCAGCGAAAATTATACCGACTTTACATAATAATATTCCAATCTTATTTCTGTCGGCATAATACCATCTAAGATTTCCACGTAGTCCTTTGGACTACTTAGTAAATCAAGATGGTATTAAAGAACTGTTAAGCAGGGGAAAACCCTTTGCTGATGAAATAAAAAAACTTAAAAATGCACAGCAATCGCCAAAATAAATGAAGAATAAAATTTTTTTTAAGTGCTTATAAAATTATGGTGGCAGGTTGCTTCAACTTGTTTTATTTCTAATACTGGCTCAGATGTTTACCTGGCGATGTAGTATTTTAAAAAAAAATAGTTTCTACAACTCCATTTTTTTCACCAGTCCCTTGACCTCTTTCTTCATCTTATCAAGTGCTGCCATTTGCTCCTGTATAAAATTATTATCTTCCAATGCCCCAATTACTTTATTCATTTCTTCATTGGTTTCATACACCATTTTTCTAAACGGGTTAGTATAATCTTTTTCTCTTGTTTCTAAAATGTTTTTGCATATCCAGCTACGGGTTTCAATAGCCTGCAGCAGCAGGGTTTTAAAAACTGCCGGAGTAAACTGCCGGGCAGTAATGTTTAAAATTTCGAGCAGGCTGGTATATCCATGTTGTAATTTATCTTCTGCATATTTTTTTCCTTCTGTACTGTAAAATTCATGCACTTCATCCCAACTGTTTATTTTGCCGGCTTTAATACCGTCTTTTAATTTTTGCACAGCCGGTTTTTTTATCAGCTGGCTGCCAATGTTCATCCACTCTGCCCGCATTAGTTTTGTAGATAAGGTTTTTTTAAAAGCATCAAAACCGGCAAATTTATTTTTTTGAATGTGCAGCAGCAGTTGTGAAACTGCATAATACTGTATCAGTTCCCTGTACAGTTTTATGGCCTGTGGTGCCTTAATAATAAGCGTTTCCCGTTCGCTGTTTTCCCAGCCGCTGGTTATGGCTGTGCCGTCTTCAGCAATATTTAATTTTTGTAAAAAAGAAAGCCCGGCAAATAATTCGTTAATGGTATCCGGTGCCAGGTAATCATATTCAATCAGCTGAATTTTTTCTGTTCGTTTATCCCTGTCGTTATATTTCCAGGCATTGCGTTCCAGTGCATACATGTTATACATAAACCAGTAAGCGGGCATTACCACGAGTTTATTGTTTGTAACATCGTTGCTTATTAAACAAAACGGAAGCGGTATTTTTAATTCTGCCGGAAAATCTCCTTTGGCAATAATAGTAAAAGAGGCAAAGGTAGAATTATGTTTAAGGCTTACACATAGCCCCGGCCAAAACCCACGGCCGGCAATGATTTCACCATCTGCACTGCGGCTGTTATGGTTGCTGCCAATAGTGGCACCTGCTGCAATATTGCTTTGGCCCATAATAAGCGATGCACATAAAAACGAATTGTTGTGGTGCTGCTCATGCGATGGAAAAATTAAAGTGTTCAGCACTTCGCAACAGGAAATGGTGCTGTTATTACCCAGGTAAGAGTTAATAAGCCTTGCGCCATATTTTAATTGTGAGTGCGATGCCATTACAAACCGCACAGCTTTGGCACCATAAAATATTCTGCAGCCATAACCAATAATTCCGTTCACCAGTTCGCAGCCTTCGCCTATCTGCGATTTGCGCTGGGCATCGCTGTTAAGGGTAACATTTTTTATTTTATTTGCACCTTTAAGATAGGCATCGCTGCCTATCTTAACATCTTTTAAAATGCCACAGTTTTTTATAACGGTTCTTGTTCCTATTTTTCCGTAGTAACCCCGCTTGTTATCAAATTTTTTTTCTGTAAATAATTTAAATTTTAAAAGCAGGCTTTCATCTGCCCTGAATTTACTCCACATATATGCATCACCTGCCAGCATACCATCAAAAGGTAAAATGCTGCGGCCACCATTTTCATTGCATACTTCTACCCAGGTGCGCACGGCTTCGTCCTCGCCTTCTTTTATTATTCCGTTTCCAAATTTAGAGTGATCGGTAGTGGCCAGTTCATTTACGTTGGCAATCATCACATCATCTTCAATAATATAATGGCTCAGGTAATTTACATTATCAATACAGATATTGTCTCCAAGGTCGCAGCTTATAATGGTGCTGTTGTATAAACCTACTGCAAGCCTAAGGTTATGAAACTCCCTGTAGTAGGGCTCCATAGAACCAATGCGTACCAAACCATAAAACTTACAATTTTTTACCAGGTGGGCAAGAAAGTTTTCCGATACCAGGATATTGTTCCAGTTATCAGAAGTATTTCTGTTGTGCACCAGTGTATCTATCTGCGATGTGGTAAGTGCCCGGTACTGTTTGCCCGAAGTGTTTTGTTCATACCGCAAATGATATTCATCCATCCCTTCGGGGATAAATTCTTTGTCAATAAAATGATAGCCTAATTCTTCTACCGGATGTGTTTGAATGATGTTCATAAGCAAAAACCTAAAACCCCCTGACCCCCTAAAGGGGGAACTTAGGTCGTTAATTTATTTATTAGATGAATAAATTTCAATTTTTGTTTTCTATACTCTCCTCTGTTCCCCCTTTAGGGGGCGGAGGGGGTTTACTCTACCGTTACACTCTTAGCCAGATTCCTTGGTTTATCTACATCTATTCCTTTTGCAATGCCGGTGTAGTAGGCCAGCAGCTGCAAAGGAATTACACTAAGCAGCGGGGCAATCAGTTCGTCTGCAGCTGGTATGGCAAAAACATGATTGCTCAGTTCTGTACTAACAGCATCGCCTTCGGTTATGATAGAAATAATCTTTCCCTTACGGGCTTTTATCTCCTGCATATTGCTCACAATTTTTTCATGATAAGAATCTTTTGTTGCAATAAATACCACGGGTAGTTTTTCATCTACCAGTGCAATGGGGCCATGTTTCATTTCTGCTGCAGGATAACCTTCTGCATGTATATAAGAAATCTCTTTTAATTTTAAAGCACCTTCCAAAGCAATAGGAAAATTATAACCACGGCCCAAAAATAAAAAGTCTGTGGCATCTTTATATTCATGTGCAATGGTTCTCAGCTCTTCTGCATTTTTTAAAATGGCATTTACTTTTTCCGGCACATCCTGCAATTCCAGTAATAAATTTTTATAGCGTTCTGCCGTGATGGTTTCTTTTTTAAATGCCATCTTAAGTGCCATCATCATAAGCACCGCCAGTTGTCCGGTAAATGCTTTGGTAGATGCCACACCAATTTCGTGGCCGGCATGTGTGTAGGCACCGGCATGGGAAATGCGTGCAATAGACGAGCCTACTACATTTACTACACCAAAAATAAATGCACCGTTTTCTTTTGCTTTCTCAAGCGCTACCAATGTATCTGCTGTTTCGCCACTTTGCGATATGGCAATAATTACATCTCCTTCATTTACGATAGGATTACGGTATCTAAACTCTGAAGCATATTCTACTTCTACAGGTATGCGGCATAATTCTTCAATAATATATTCTGCCGCCAGGCCTGCATGCCAGCTTGTACCACAGGCTACAATCATAATGCGGTTGGCATTAATAAGCTGATCTATGTTTTGCTCTATACCACCCATGGTAATGGTGCCGGCTTCAGCGTCTAACCTGCCCCGTAAGCAATCGTAAATTGTGCTGGGCTGTTCAAAAATTTCCTTCAGCATAAAATGATCGTAACCGCCTTTTTCAATTGCGGCCAGTTCCATATCAAGCGTGGTAATGTATGGGGTAATTTTTTCGTTGCCCAGGTTTTTTAAAATCAGTTCGTCTGGTTTTACAATGGCCAGTTCGTAATCGTTTATGTACACTACTTCTTTGGTGTATTCAATAATAGGAGAGGCATCGCTTGCCAAAAAATGTTCGCCTTTTCCTACACCTATTACCAGCGGGCTGCCCTTGCGTGCTGCAATAATGGTTTCAGGATCCTGGCTGTCCATTAATAAAATACAGTATGCACCCGTTACTCTTTTTAATGCAATACGCAGAGCTTCTTCCAGGTTGCAGTTATTATTGGTTTGTATAAATTCAATAAAGTTCAGCAGTACTTCTGTGTCTGTATCGCTGGTAAAAGTATAACCCTTGCTCAGCAATTCATTTTTAAGCATGGCATAGTTTTCTATAATGCCGTTATGTATCATAGCAAATCTTCCGTTTGCAGAAGTGTGCGGATGGGCATTACGGTCGCTTGGCTCGCCATGTGTGGCCCAGCGGGTGTGGCCAATGCCTATATTGGAATCTACATTTTTTCCTATCAGCGATTCTTCCAGCTCTGCTACTTTCCCTTTTTTTCTGTGCACCGCAAGGTGCCCGTTTTTTAGTAAAGCCACACCACTGCTGTCATAACCCCGGTATTCCAGCCTTTTTAATCCTTTTAAAATAATGGGATAAGCCTGCCTTGGGCCGGTGTAACCTACAATTCCGCACATATACGTTTGTTTATTTTATAATTTAAAAATCCAACAGCAATATTATTGAAAATATTGGCTGTTTGCTTTTTTTTGTGTTATTTTCAAACCTTATGAGTGTAAATAAATATAAATGCAATGAATAAAATAAAATACCTGCTTTGCCTGGCATTAACTTTATTTATTATTGATGCGGTAATGGCACAAAGGCCTTCTTTAAAAAACCATAATTTTTATATTGTACGGCACGCAGAAAAAGATACAGGCAGCAACCCGGCCATTTCTAAAAAGGGTATGATAAGGGCGGGAGATTTATACCGGGAATTAAAAGATAAAAAAATTGATGTGATATTTATTTCTCAGTACCGGCGAACGGGTATGACGGCAGACTCCCTGAGAATATATAAAAATATTGATACCGTTTATTACACTGCAGATACCACAGGAGAATCGCTTTTTAAAAAAATCAATTCATTTGGTAAGGCAAAAAATATTCTTATCATCGGCCACAGCAATACACTGCCGGCCATAATAAGAAAGGCGGGGGTAAAAAATTTTATGTTGAAACAAATTCCGGATGATGAGTATGATAATTTGTTTATTGTGAAACAAAAAAATGGCAGGGCTGTTTTGAAAAGTAAAAAATTTGGAGCTGCGTCATTGCCTCACGGAAAAACTGCACCAATGAATATCTCACAATAAATTTTATAAAATTTATTATCACAATAAAATTCCTTTGAGAAAAAAATACGCAACGGAAAAATAAATAACAATGCCCGTAACATCTACCAGGGTAGCTACAAATGGCGCAGAAGATGTAGCCGGATCTAATTTTAAACGTTTAAGAATAATCGGCAACATAGATCCCATGAGGCTCCCCCACAAAACAATACCTATCAGCGAAAAGAAAATGGTAAGTGCTACCAGGTTCCAGTAAATACCATAATCATAAATATGTAATTGCTGCCATAGCACTATGCGAAAAAAGCCAATGCTGCCAAGTATTACGCCCAGCAAAAATCCGGTTACCAGTTCCCGGCGCATTACTCTCCACCAGTCGGTAATGGTAAGCTCTCCCAAGGCCATTGCCTGTATAATTAATGTAGATGCCTGCGAGCCGCTATTGCCGCCACTGCTCATGATAAGCGGAATAAAAAGTGCCAGCACCGTGGCCGTTTCTATCTCTGCCTGGAAGTACTGCATGGCAGTTGCCGTAAGCATTTCTCCTAAAAATAAAATGATGAGCCAGCTTACTCTTTTTTTTACGAGTTTAAAAATATTAATGTCAAGGTAGGGTTCGTCCAGTGCTTCTGTACCGCCAATTTTCTGAATGTCTTCGCCAAATTCTTCGCTGGCTATCCACAGCACATCATCAATGGTTACAATACCCAGCAATATATTTTTATCATCGGTAACGGCAAGGGCTACCCGGTTATTCATTTTAAAAACTTCGTTGGCTTTTTCCTGGTCGTCGTTTACATTAAGCGATATAAAACGCCCATCCATAATCTCACTCACTTTTACCTGCGGCTCCGAAAATATAAAATCTCTTAAACGGATATCGTCCAGCAATTCTCCTTTTTCATTTATCACATAAATTACATCTACCGTTTCAGAATTTACTCCAAAGCGGCGGATGGTTTCTATTACTTCTTTTACAGTGTTGTACTCATACACATATACATACTCCGGGTTCATAAGCCTGCCCACACTGTTCTCCGGGTATCCCATTAGTTCCAGCGTAACTTTTCTTTCTTCGGGCTCCAGCGTTTTTATAAGGTCTCTTACCACAGCATGCGGTAATTCTTCTAAAAAAGAAACCCGGTCATCTGCAGGCAGTTCGTTTAATAACTCGGCCGATTTAAATACCGGCAGGTCTTTAATAATTCTTTTTTGTACGCTATGGTCTAATATTTTAAAAACGCCTGCAGCACGGTGTATAGACAGGTGGGCAATAATCTGCGATTCGTATTCTTCATTTTCATAAATCAGGTCTGCAACATCGCTGATGTTCTGGTTATTTAAAAATTCTTTTATAGCCAGTTTTTCTTCAGAAGCAATTACCTCTTCAAACTGCTGCTGCAGCGATATTTCATCTATTTGGTGTAACATCCTTTCAAATGATTATTTTCGTTTTTATAATTTGCAATGTAACTTTTTTAACTATAATTGAAAGCATGTTAAAAGAATATTTATCTGTTAAGCTTATGGATAAGAAGGGCAGGGGAGTATTTACATCAGAGGATATAGAAAAGGGAACAATGGTAGAATTATCTCCGGTGATTGTTATGAAAAAAGAAGACAGGGTACACCTGGATAAAACATTACTGCACGATTATATTTTTGAGTGGGGCAAAAATAAGAATGAATGCTGTATGGCCCTGGGGTTGATACCCATTTACAACCACAGTTATAAAAGTAACTGCGAGTATTTTATGGATTTTGAGGAAAAAACTATGATGGTAAAAACGGTAAGATGGATAAATGCAGGAGAGGAACTAACCGTTAATTACAATGGCGACTGGAATGATGGCAAGAAGATTTGGTTTGAGGTGGAAATGTGAATGGTGAATTGTGAATGGTGAATGGGCATTGGGCAATGAGCAATGAGCAATGGCAAAAGTTAAAAGTGTATAACATCATACTGGTAACTCATAACCTGTAACCCGTAACTTCAAACTTGATAATTTGCTAAGTGTAGTAATTTGATAATTTTGTTCCTTCATCAAGTAACTTGTACTGCAATTAAATTATCACAATATCACGATATCTCAATATCACAATATCTCAATATCTCAATATCACAATATCACAATATCACGATATCTCAATATCACAATATCATAATATCTCAATATCACAACATCTCAATATCACAATATCTTAATATCACAATATCACAATATCTCAATATCTCAGTATCACAATAATCATTTCATTTACATAAAATAAATATAGTAGTATTACGTTATTGGCGTACATACCACTAACTTGTAAACCGTATTCTTATACCTAACCCATACATTCCCGGCAAAAAAAATCTTCCATATGGCTATACAATTTATCCGTTCTTTAGCTCTTAAATCTGTGCTGATGTGTACCTGCTTATACACAGTAACCCCGGCAACAGCGCAGCTGGCAGATGATGAAAGTACAGCAGAGTACTATTCTAAAAAATTTAAAGATGACGATATTATTGCAACCTCGTCTTACAGGTATTTTACTTTTGATAAAGGGAAAAATGCTTTAAATGATAAAGTGGTAGTGGTGCAGGAAGATGCAGAGTATGAGTTTATGTCGTTAAAGAAATTTGCCAGCATGAGCTATCCTGAGTTTTACAATAAATTCATAGAGTTAAAAACCTTTAAACGTGCCATTAAATACGGCAGTAAATATGTGACTTTGCAAAGGGGGGGAATAGACCGTTCGGTAACAGATGACGGCGTATTTTTTGATGACAGCCGTGTGCAGTTTTACCCGGTAAGATTTACACAAAAGGGCGAGATGAACCGCATAACTGTAAAAAAAATGTATGCAGATGGAAAATACCTTACCCGTTTATTCTTTCACTCCAGCTACCCCGTAAAAGAACAGGTTATAGAATTTAAAGTGCCCGATTGGCTGACGGTGGATTTTAAACGGATGAATTTTGACGGGAGTAAAATAGAAGTGAAGGAAACAAAAAAAGGAGGATATACCAATTATGTTTTTATTATGAAGGATATTCCTGCTTATAAAAATGAGTACAAAAGAATAGGCAGGGCTTACACAGATCCTCATATAATTATCCTGATAAAATCATTTGAAACCAAGGGTGCAGAATTAAAAGGTTTTGATAAGGTAGATGATGTGTATGCATGGAACAACCGCCTGTATGAAATGGCAGGAAATGAAAAAGATAAACTGCAGGTTCAGTTAACTAAAATTACCCAGGGCAAATCTGCAGATATTGATAAGATAAAATCTATTTATTATTGGGTGCAGGATAACATCCGCTACATAGCATATGAAGATGGCTATTCCGGTTACATTCCTTCTGCTGCCCAGGATGTACTGGCCAAAAAATATGGAGATTGTAAAGGAATGGCCAACCTGCTTACAGAGTTTTTAAAACTGGCAGGTTATGATGCACGCTTTACCTGGATAGGTACCCGCCAGTTACCTTATTCTCAAAGCCTGCCGGCTTTATGTGTAAACAATCATGCCATTACCAGTTTGTATTACGGCGGTAAAGTTTATTTTCTGGATGGTACGGAAAAGTATGTACCGCTTAATGAAAATGCCTTTAGAATCCAGGGAAAAGAAGTAATGATCAGCAATAAAGAAAAATTTGAAATTAAAATGGTGCCTTTAACCACGGCTGCCGAAAACAGGATTTATACCAAAGCAGATTTTACACTGTTAAATGAAACCCTTAACGGAAAAATTAAAGTTATCCTCTCCGGTAACCAGCGTACCTCGTTTCACCAGGTTTACCAGGATCTTCCTTTGGGTAAACAGGAAGAGTTTTTAAACGATTACCTGGAGTTTGGGAACAGCAATATGGTAGCTGCGGGCATAAAAACAGGAGATATTAAAAACCGTGAAATTCCTGTGCAGATAGAAGGAAACGTAGATCTTTCCAATACGGTAAATACCATTAGCGGAGATAAATATGTAGGTGTTGATTTTTTCCCAAAATCGCTGGACAGGTTTATACCAGACGAAAAGCGGCTGCAGGGTTACGACCTTGATGAAATTATACAATTTGAAGATGAAATTTCTCTTACCATACCTGCCGATAAA
>JAYVGA010000072.1:0-5979 GCA_043772635.1 Chitinophagaceae bacterium | reverse complement strand
AATGCCCGGGGGCAACTAAGCTGTATTATTTTTTTGAACCGTGCTCATCTGAAACACTAAGCTTATGACGACCCTTTGCCCGGCGGCTGGCCAATACCTTGCGGCCATTGGCAGTGCTCATACGCTCACGAAAACCATGTACAGATTTTCTACGGCGTGTGTGGGGTTGATAGGTTCTTTTTTTTCCTGGCATTTTATTAATTTTTTCCCTTTACAAAATATTGTTTCGTCATTCTAAAGCCGGGCACCATCCCTGCTTATTGTGAAAGGACGGCAAAGATAGGGGTAAATGCTGAATGCTGAATAGTGAATGTTGAAAAACTTGAAAGGATTTGTTTAATCATGAAAATTTAAAGCTGCAAATAAATTGATTTAACGGGCTCTCCAAAAAAATGGGCGGCATGCTCATCAAAATCTGTGGTATCGCCGGTTGTATAAAAATCAATGCTTACTCCTTTGCTGCATTGTTCGTCCATTTCCTGATGCCGTTGCAGGTAATTTTTAAGGCTTTGGGCTACAATGGTGCCCTGCTCTATAATAACTACAGACCCTGGCATAAACTGCTTTATCTTTTCTTTTAAAAGCGGGTAATGCGTGCATCCCAGCAGTATAGCATCTATTTTTGCATCTTTTAAAAGCAGGTTATCTATATGTTGTTTTACAAAATAATCGGCTCCGGGAGTATTGTATTCGTTATTTTCTATTAGTGGTACCCACATGGGGCATGCTTCCTGCGATACTTTTACTACAGGAAAAAATTTTTCAATTTCTAAAACATAAGATTCAGACTGTACAGTTCCTTTTGTTCCTAAAACACCTACATGGCCCGATTGGGTATAAGAGCCTATTATTTCTGCTGTGGGTCTTATAACGCCCAGTACTCTTTTGCCCTCTCCCATTTTAGCCAGGTTGTCTTGCTGAATGGTTCTTAATGCCTTGGCCGAAGCTGTATTGCAGGCCAATATTACCAGAGGGCAGCCCTGTTTAAAAAACCAGGTTACGGCCTGTAAAGTATATTGATACACCTGATCAAAACTACGGGGTCCATAAGGCGCACGGGCATTATCGCCCATATAGAGGTAATCGTAATGAGGCAAAAGCCTCACCATTTCTTTTAATACGGTGAGGCCACCATAACCACTATCAAAAACTCCGATGGGCTGTTTATTCATGTTTGTAAAAATAACAAAGCCTCTCTTTAAACAGAGAGGCTTTGAAAAACTATTTTATATTTTACTGTTTTTTAGGTGCTGCTGCGGGAGCATCTTTAATACCCAGTTTCTTTTTTACTAAAGGCAATACATCATCGCCGGGGGGAGCTACTATAACTGCGTTCACATCAAAAATATAGGTATAGCCATTTTCTTTTGCTACAACACGGATAGCATCCATTGCTTTTGCCCTGATAGGAGCAATTTTTTCCTGGGCTTTTTGCTGATACATTTCCTGTGCAGTTGTTTGCCAGCCCTGAACTTTTTGATAAGTATCAATTAATTCTTTTCTTTTAATTTCTTTCATACTGGGAGAAAGTTTGGCAGAATCTCTTACAAATAAACTATCCCTGTTTCCAAGATCTTTCATCATATCCTGGCCCTGTTGCGCCAAAGAAGCCTGGTAGTCTTTTAACTCTGCGTCTGCTCTTTCTGCCTCCGGCATTACACCAATAAGTTCATCGGTACTAATATAACCGATTTTGTTTTGTGCCGATACATTAAATATCCCTAATGCCATAACACCTGCTACGATAAATTTTTTCATCATTTTTTTTGTTGGTTTTTTAAGCTAAATTATTTTTTGTTTGTTTAAATAAAAGATGCCATTTACATAGATATAGATGCCTTTAAGCAAACGATTACCTTTTATTTAACACCCAGGTTTTTAAGAACATCTTCGCTCTTATCCAGTTTTGGGTCGGCAAATATAACGGTAATTCCTTCACTTTTATCTAATATAAAATCATATTGTTTATCTATGGCCAGTTTTTGTACGGCATTATAAACCCTGTCCTGTATGGGTTTTATAAGCTCCTGTCTTTTTTTAAACAGGTCGCCCTCAAAACCAAAACGTTTGCGCTGCAGGTCTCTCAGTTCTTTTTCTTTATTATACAGTTCGTCTTCTCTTTTTTTCTTAAGATTGTCGGGCAGCATAACCTGCTCTGCATCATAGTCTTTAAACATTTTATCTACGGCTGCCTGTTTTTGATCCAGCTCCTGCTGCCATAACTGGCTAAATTCATTCAGCTTGTTTTGTGCTTCTTTATAATCAGGTATTTTTTCTAAAATATATTTAGAATCAATAACAGCATAACGCTGTGCATTGCCGGCATAGGCAATGAGCAACAGGCAGGATGCAATAAGAAATATTTTTTTCATCTTATTATTTTTTTACAAATAAACAATTTAACCATGAAAACTATACGTTAATTATTCTGGCTCCTGGCCAAGCATAAAGGTAAATTTAGCTGCACCTTTTATACCTGATGATTGGTTGTACCTGTCCAGTCCAATACCATAATCAAAGCCTAACAAGCCAAACATGGGAAGGAAAAAGCGCATACCTACACCCGCAGAACGACGCAGTTTAAAAGGATTGTACTCTTTAAAATCGTACCAGCCATTGGCTGCTTCAAAAAATGCCAAACCATAAATTGTACTGCTGGCTCCTGTGCTGAAGGGATACCTCATTTCTACGGTATATTTATTAAAGATGGTAAAAAACTGCGTAGGTGTAATACCATCCGGATTTACTTTGGGATTAGAGCTGTTGTAAATAGGATAACCCCTGTGTGCAATAATATCATAACCCAGCAATGCCTGTGTATTACTTAAACCTGCATCTCCTACCTGGAAACGCTCAAAAGGAGAAATGCCCAGTTTAGAATTGTATCTTCCTATAAAACCATACTTGGCAGCAGCTTTTAAAATAAACTGTTTGTTCTTATCTGCTCCCCTTGCTCTTCCAATAGGCACATACCATTCTCCGTTAAAACGCCATTTATGAAATTCGGGAAGTTTGTAAGGGTTCTCTCCTATTTTGGTAATGCCCAATAAAGAATAAGGAAGTGTAAACTGCCCGCTCATCATAAAGTTTGAACCCCCGGTAGGAAAAATAGGGTTAGGCCCTGCAGAGTTGCGCAGCAGGGTAAGTTTAAGACTGATATTGGTAGATGTTCCGTTGCGGATACCATCAAAAATTCTGTCGTAATTTTTAAGTTTGTACTGCTGAATATTTAATGAATAGATAAGGTTAAAAAAGTCATCGGGCCATTTTAACTGCTTGCCCAGCGAAATACCAAAACCAACAGTTTTTACAAAAGACGTATCGCCGCAGGCTTTGCAATACCTTCCGGTAAACGGATCGTATGCATTGGCATATTTGGTATTATAATAATTTACAGAAAACGAATTTCTTTTTTTGCCTCCCAGCCAGGGCTCGGTAAAAGAAAAGTTGTAAGAACGGTATGCTTTACCGTTAGATTGAATTCTTGCACTTAATTTCTGACCATCGCCGGAGGGTAAAGGATCCCAGCTTGATTTTTTGCCAATATTTTTTAAAGAAAAATTATTAAAGGTAACACCCAGTGTACCGGTAAGGCCAATACCACCACCAAAGCCTGCAGAAAGTTCTAATTGATCTGCAGATTTTTCTTCTACTTCCCAGTTTATATCTACTGTACCATTTTCTGAATTGGGTACAATATTTTGTTTAATGGTTTCAGGGTTAAAAAATCCTAACTGCGATAATTCTCTTTGTGTACGGATAATATCCTGGCGGTTAAATTTTTCGCCGGGTACTGTTCTTAATTCACGCAGTACTACATAATCTTTTGTTTTGTCGTTGCCGGAAACGGTAATATTGCCATAGGTAGCCTGGGCTCCTTCTGTCATGCGTATTTCATAATCTATAGTATCATTATATACCGAAGTTTCGATGGGCTCTACTCTAAAGTATAAATAACCATCATCCATATATAAACTTCCAATATCACCACCTTCGGCAGAGAGCTGTTTACCCAATCGCTTATTTAATGTTTCAATATTATAGGTATCTCCTTTTTTTATGGCGAGGAACAGGTTTAATACAGAATCAGAATATTTTGTATTTCCTTTCCACACCATGTTTCCAAAATAATATTTACGCCCTTCCTTTACTTTAATATCAACATTAAGATTGCCTTTATTATCATAAAACTGGGTATCTGCTACCAGCAGTGCATCCCTGTAACCACGGGCATTGTAGTAGTTAAGCACCCGCTCTTTGTCTTCGGCATATTTGGTTTCATTAAATTTAGAGGAGCTTAATAATTTAAACCTGAAGTAAGGATCTAAATATTCTTTTGTTTTTGTAGGAGACATATAGCCTACATCTTTTAAGTAATCTTTAAAACGCCGGGTTTTTAAAGTATCGCCATCGCCATAAGGACTTTGTATTTTTTGCGGAAACAGGGTAATTCTTGTCATTTCTTTTGTACCCTTCATTTGCTTCTTCAGCTTGTGATCTTCTATGGTAATGTTATCGCTGAAATTTATTGAATTTACTTTTACTTTTTTTCCTTTATTAATGTAAAAAGTAATAAACACAGCATTGTTTGCAGTAGGAATTATTTCTTCCTTCATTTCTACACTCACGTTTCTATATCCCTTGCCATTGTAAAATTTATTAATTACTTCCAGTGCACTTAACTTGGCATTTTCTGTAAGCACCCTGTCTTTTGCAAATCCTATTTTACCGGCAAGATCATCTTTTTCCCCTTTTTTAATACCTACAAATTTAAAATCAAGGAGTCTTGCTCTTTCTGTAACATTAAGTTCTATAAATAAATCTGTACCCACCAGTTTTGTAAAACTAATTTCTACGTTTGATACCAGGCTTTGTTTCCAGAGTTTATTAATGGCTTTGCCAAATGCATCTGTACCCGGAATGTTTACTTTATCGCCCACTGCCAGGCCAGAAATAGATATGATAAGATTTTGATCAAAAGCTTTGGAACCGGTAACGGTAATTCCTGCAATGGTATATTCTTTTGGATATTTTGAATTGTAGATATCCTGCAGGGTAGGATCAACAGAAACAGGGATGGTATCTGTAGTTTGTGCGGTAAGCTGCTGACTTAAAAAAAATAAGGAAATAATAAGAAAAGCGTTCTGGTAAATTCTGTGCATCAAATGTATTTTACGTGCGGCAAATTAAGCCCATTAATGAAAACTATTTGTTAACCTCCTCCTAAATCGTTTTTGAGAAAAGATGGGGCTTTGTAATATTTATTATTTTGTTGGTTCCTGTTCTTTTATTTGCTGTCCTGTTTTGCCAAATCTGCGCTCTCTTTGCTGATAGTTAAGAATAGCCTCATATAAGTTTTCTTTGCGGAAATCGGGCCAAAGTGTATTGGTAAAATACAACTCTGCATAAGCCAGCTGGTATAATAAAAAATTGCTGATCCTGTATTCTCCACTGGTGCGTATCATCAGTTCCGGATCGGGAAAAGCACTGGTACAAAGGTATTGCTGCAGGGTATCCTGCGTTATTGCTTCGGGTAAAATTTTGCCGGCTTTTACATCAACAGCAATATTTTTTACAGCATTTACAATTTCCCAGCGGCTGCTGTAACTGAGTGCCATAATTAAGTGCATACCTGTATTGCCGGCGGTTTCTGCCAGGGCCTCCTGCAATTCTTTACTGGCATTTTGAGGCAACATATTTAAATCGCCTATAACATGCAGCCTTATATTATTTTTATTAAGCGTAGGTACTTCCTGCTTTATGGTATCTATCAGTAATTCCATTAAACCTGCTACTTCATACTCCGGCCGGTTC
Source organism: Chitinophagaceae bacterium (assembly GCA_043772635.1). Classification (GTDB taxonomy): domain Bacteria; phylum Bacteroidota; class Bacteroidia; order Chitinophagales; family Chitinophagaceae; genus Ferruginibacter. The sequence goes on along the minus strand of JAYVGA010000072.1, from coordinate 165 downwards.
CAGTTTTCGGTACTAAAGGCATAAAGCGTAAGGTATTGTATACCCAGCTCTGCAGAACCTTCTACAATATTTCTCACACTTTCTACGCCATGCAGATGCCCAAACAGGCGGTCTTCCCCTTTTTCCTGAGCCCATCTCCCATTGCCATCCATTATGATAGCAATG
>JAYVGA010000071.1:0-3431 GCA_043772635.1 Chitinophagaceae bacterium | reverse complement strand
TACATTTAAAATTAAAGATAACTTCAGTTTTAGGCAATTTCTTAATATCATCTAAACTTATAAACAGTGTATCGCCCGGGCCTTTTACTAATTGTAAGCGCCAGGCCGCCGTATCAAAATTTTTACTCAGTCCTGCATCGCCATTTACTCTTACCCTGGGTACAGCATCTTTTACAGCAAAGGTTTTAGATACATTGCTGGTACTGTAAATATTTGCAAAAATTATTTCATTTGCATCTAATACTTTTCGCAGTGGAGCTAAAGCACCAGCTTCTTTTGGTTGTTTATACAGCCATTTCCATGCTGCAATACAACCTCCGGTAAAAAGAGCAAAAACAATCAGTGAAGTAATAGTGCGGTTTCTTATAAATGAAGAGGAAACAATTTTTTCTTTGCTGTTCATAATAAAGCTATTTAATTGTTATCTGCTGTTGGAGTTACCGGCAATATTTCATCTGTTGCTGCAACGCTTTCCTCATTTTTCGTTTTCACAATTTCAAAACCCGTAATCATACCCCTAAAATTATTCCATCCTGCTAAAATTACCTGAAGCACATGCACTAAAAAAAACAGGAAGAATAAAATGGTTATGATAAAATGTTCGGCCCTTGCCCATTTGTAACCACCAAGTATAGCGCACAACCAGTTTAATTGTGCAGGTTTATAAATAGCAAGGCCTGTAAGAAGCATTAAGAAACCTAAAATAATTACACCGGTATAAGCCAGGCGCTGAGCAGCATTGTATTTTTTTTGCAGAGGTAAACTTTTTTTTATTCTTAAATCGTGCAGTATTACCAACCAGGATTCTTTTAACGATTTTTTATTGGGAAAAATTAATTTATACTCTCCGGAAAAGAGAAGGTATATAAAATAGAGCAAACCATTTATTGCAAAAATCCACATAAATACAAAATGCAGGCTCATTCCTTCTGCCAGCCTGAAAGGAACTTTTAAAGCTTCATTAAATGATTTAGGGAAAAATTTAAGAATGGTTTTATCACCCCATCCTATGCGGTACACATCATTAGCCCAGTAAATAAGAATTCCGCTCCATATCATTATTGCCAGCACCGGAAAATTTATCCAGTGAAACCAGCGGATGGCTAAGGGATGTTTATTTATTATCTTCTTCATTTAACCCAATAAAATATTTTGACGCTGATAAGGATATAATATTTTAAACAGCTCCTGAAAATTATTTTAATGCCCCTTTAAATGTACAAAATGAATAGCAGGCAGCACAAATTTATTTGTTTGCATTTCAAATTGTTACAGAGAGTTGATAACCTTTTGGCCAATCTAAATGTCAGTAATTTTAAAGGTTGACAGCTTTTTTGTAAACGCTGTAATCCTGGCAACCAAATTTAGTATTACAGGTTACTACAGGCACAAAAAAATGATAATAAACGCTCCTAATTTTTTACGAATTTTAAAGAAGCAGAATTCATACAATAGCGTAAGCCTGTTGGTTTTGGGCCATCGTTAAATACATGGCCTAAATGTGCTCCACACCTGCTGCAGTTTACTTCTGTGCGTTGCATGCCGGCAGAGTTATCAATAATTTCTTCTACATTTTTTTTATTAACGGCCTGAAAAAAACTTGGCCATCCTGTACCACTTTCAAATTTTGCCGAAGAACTAAATAAAGGTAAACTGCAGCCTATGCAGTTATACATTCCTGCCTGGTGGTTATCCCATGTGTTTCCGGTATAGGGTCGTTCGGTACCTTTTTGCCGGGTTACCTGGTACTGCAGGGCAGTTAATTGTTTTTTCCATTCTGCATCGGATTTTACCACTGTGTAAGAGCTGGTTACCGGCAACTGTTTTTTAGCTTTTTGTGCATTACATCCAAAGGTTAAAATTGCCAATATAAATGCACCAATAAAATTTTTCATCTTTAATTATTTATTTAAGAAAATACGCATAACCTTTCTTTTTAGTTTTGTCGAACAAAAATCTTTAACAACTGTTTAGTTATATGGTATAAATTGCTTAAACAAAACCTAATTAATTATGGGTGTGCTAAAACAAATAGCCGAATACCTTTATCTTAGAAAGAAAGACCCCAATGCGCCCAACACGCAGTTTGTAAAATATATGCATGGCATTAACCGCCTGTCTATTATTTTATTTTTAATTGCCTTAATAATTATTGCTGTAAAGTTGCTGGTAAAATAATTATTAATGTTTGCAAACTCCTATAACTCTAAACCTCTAAACCTGAAAAGCCCTAAATCCTAAACTATTTAAGACTAAGTGTCTCAATATTTTTTCATCATTCCATAAATACTTTTGGCAGCATTGGCCGAAGCATGGCCACCGGCGCTTAATAAATTTTTAAGGTCATCAAAGTCTTTTTTTAGCTGCGCTCTTTTTTCGTTGTCGTACAAAAGTTTTTTTAATTCCGCCACCAGGTTTTGTACACTAAGATCATCCTGTATCAGTTCTTTTACCACTTCTTTATCCATAATAAGATTTACCAGGCAGATGTATTTTATTTTAATAAGCCGCTTTGCAATTTGGTAAGAAATATTATTGCTTTTATAACAGATCACTTCCGGCACTGCAAACAAAGCGGTTTCTAATGTAGCGGTGCCACTGGTAACTATGGCCGCTGCAGATGCTGATAATAATGGATAAGTTTTATTTACCACTGCGCTTACATTTTTATAAGGCGCTAATAATTCATTATAAAATTCATCAGCCAGCCCGGGGGCTTTGGCCACTACAAATTTATAATCTGCAAAATGGCTGACCACCTGCAGCATAATAGGCAACTTTTTTAAAATTTCCTGCCTGCGGCTTCCAGGAAGAAGGGCAATAATTTTTGCATCGGCATTTTGTCCGGAGTCATTGGTCATTGGGTCATTGGTCATTGAGTCATTCGTCATTGGAGCATCTTCATTGCCTATTGCCGATTGCCGATTGCCCATTGCCCATTGACCATTGCCCATTGATTTCTTAAAATCATCCACCACCTCCACCAGCGGATGCCCCACATATTCCACTTCAAAATTCCATTTTGCATAAAATGCTTTTTCAAAAGGCAATATCACCAGCATTTTATCTACATTTTTTTTTATGCTGTGAATGCGGTTTTCTTTCCATGCCCATATTTGCGGAGAAATATAATATACAATTTTAAGCCCCTGCTGCCGGGCCCATTTGGCAATGCGCAGGTTAAAGCCGGGATAATCTATCAGCACAAGCACATCTGGCCGGTTAAGCAAAATATCTTGTTTGCAAAAAGCAATATTTTTAAAAATGGTACCAATATTTTTTATTACTTCTGTAAAACCCATAAACGCCAGCTCCCGGTAATGCTTTACCAGTGTGGCTCCGGCGGCCTGCATCATATCGCCGCCCCAGCACCGTATCTGCGCATGTTCATCCAGTTTGTATAATTCTTTTATAAGATTGCTGCCGTGCAA
>JAYVGA010000070.1:0-2366 GCA_043772635.1 Chitinophagaceae bacterium | reverse complement strand
ATTGTATTTTTCAACCCCTCATAGGTTTTTACATAACTACGTTTGTAGCTTTTTTTGCTTTTTACCCCGGCAGGCTGCTTAACAAAGCTATCCCCTTAAGTACGGGAGTAGAAGTACTTACCCTGCTACTTTTTATAGGCACTTTAATTTATTCAAAAAAGCAACCATCTACGGGTACCAATCTTCTTAAAACAGCAATATCTGTAGCCATAATATTTTATACATTGTTTTACGCTGTACAGGCTTTTAACCCTAACATGTTAAACCTGGGTGGATGGCTGTTTAGTTTTAAGCGCTACCTCATATTTATTATGATGTACCTTATTGCATACAGGCTAATAAACACACCGAAAAAATTTGAATACTATTTAAAATTCTGGATAGGCTTTTCATTACTGGCGGCAATATATGGGTGTTACCAGCAATGGTTTGGTTTGCTGCCCATGGAGCTAAGCAGTATTATGGACGATCCCCACGAGTACATGTTATTAAACCAGGGAGGTGTAATCCGTAAGTTTTCTTTTTTATCAGATGTGGTTACGTTTGGTGTATTGAGTGGTTCTATGGCAGTGCTTTGCATAATAATTGCAATAAACGAAAAAGATAAAATTAAAAAGCGTTGGCTGTTTGTTATCTCTTTTATCCTCTTGCTGGGCATGAGTTATTCGGGCACACGCACTACCAATATCATGCTGCCGGCGGGTATAGGGTTATATATATTTATGACCATTCAAAATAAAGCCACCATGATTACCATGCTTGCATCTGTTATGCTGATATTTTTTATTTTGTTTGCGCCCATTCAAAATGCTACCTTAAACCGCATAAGATCTACGTTTGACAGTAAGGAAGAATCGCACAATGTAAGGGATATAAACCGGGCTTATATACAACCCTATATCCGCTCACATCCCATTGGTGGCGGTATTGCTACTTCCGGTGTGGATGGTATGCGGTTTAACAGCGGGCATATACTGGCAGGGTTTCCTACAGATAGTGGATTTTTAAGAGTAGCTATAGAGCAGGGATGGATAGGGCTTGCACTTAATATCCTGTTTTTTTTAATAATATTATACCAGGGAATTCATTATTTTTTTATTATGAGAATAAAATTGTACCGCACCTATGTAGTGGCCATTACCTGTACGCTGTTTTCAATTATTGTTACGCAGTACAGCCAGGTTTCTGTGGGGCAGTTTCCAGGAGCCATCTTCATATTTTGCTGCCTGTCTTTACTGCAAAGGCTAAAAGAATTTGATTATAATCAAAGAAATTCAAAAAAAAATTTATCATAATAAAACCCAATACTTTTATTTTAATTGCACACATTACATTAATGCATTACTTATAATTTTAAATTGTGTTACTTTATAAAAGTATTACCAAAAGAATTTTTATGAAACAAATATTAATCTGCGGCTTCTTTATCCTTTGTTTACAAATAACGGTAAGTGCACAGCGTATTCCGCAGGTACCAGACAGTGTAAGAAAAAAATACCGGCTAAACAATCCCCGACCTGCTGCGGTAAAGGCGCTGGATCTTTCTGCACTAAACCAGGACTCCCTTATTAAAGTTAAACTGGTACAGCTTGCATATGATAACCCAGCTTTTGCCGTAGCAGATGCAAACATCCGTATTGCAGAACTTGAGCAGAAGCGTGCTAATTATTCCTGGTTAAGCTCTCTTAATGCTGGCGCAAATATTAATGAGTTTGTGATAAATAATTCTCCTGCTGCAAGTTTTTTTCCAAAATACAACCTGGGTATAAGTATACCGTTTAATATTATTTCAAAATCAAAAGCAGAAAAGAAAATAGCTGCACAAAATTTAATTATCAATAACGAAAATAAAAAAGAAAAGCTGCAGGTAATGAAAACAGTGGTGCTCTCGCTTTACGAAAATTATAAAGAAAAAAAAGAATTACTCCGCCTGCAGAAAATTGGTATGGATGATGATTATCAGGCGTATCTGGCAGCACAAAAAAACTATGCCGATGGAAGTATTGAGCTGGATGAAATGAACAGGATTTATAAATCTTATGTAAGCGAACAGGGCAAACTTATTACCAAAGAAAAAGAATTAAACATAGCCGTAATTCAACTGGAAGAACTGATAGATATGCCGCTGCAGGCTGCGTTGGCATTGTAGAATAGTTACTTCATACCAAGTATTTCTCTTTCATTTTAAGTAATAAGGTTCTGTACAGGTCAGTGGAATAATCTCCCTGCTTATCTTGGGGTAAATTGATTTTTACAGTCTCTTATAATTAGGGTCTCCCTGAAAAAGAAAAATAATTTTTGATATTGGGTGGCATCAACTAAAATTGTTGTCACTTTTTTATTTTTTAGGGGGTAGATTTTATTTC
>JAYVGA010000069.1:0-4489 GCA_043772635.1 Chitinophagaceae bacterium | reverse complement strand
TGCTCATAAATATTAATTAGTGGCCAAAAGTACGATAAACTGTTTTTATATAATTCATCATAAAGCTTTATTGCCGGTAATAATTTATTAGTACAAATGATTTTTATTTTTTATTACATTTATCGGCTAATAATTATTTATCATTTAAAAATAAAATTATGACAACAACAGAAGTAGCCAACCGGTTTATGGAATTATCTAAAGAAGGTAAATTTGATTTAATACAGGATGAGCTCTATGGGGCAGACTGTGAGAGCATAGAGCCAGCCCATGCTATGAGTGCCGGTTTATCCAATGCAAAAGGAATAGAAGCTGTTAAAGAAAAGGGAAAAAGATTTAATGAATCTGTTGAGGAAATGCATGGTGGGTACACCGGTGATCCAATAATTGCAGGCAACCATTTTGCTGTAGCAATGGGTATGGATGCCACCATGAAAGGTGCCGGCAGGGTAGCAATGGATGAAATTGCTGTATATGAAGTAAGGGATGGTAAAATAATAAAGGAACAGTTTTTCTTTTAAACAGCAATTTTTAATTGTAAAAAGAGGGGAATAAACATTTGGTAACAAATATTTATTCCCCTCTTTAGTTTAACGATTGTTGTTATTTTAAAAAAAAATTTACAATCTTAAAAACTCTTAAGCGTTTTAAACCTTTGAAACTTTTGAAACCTCTTAAACCTTTGAAACCTTTCCCTCCCTACAAATTTTTAATGATCTCATCTGCAAACTCACTTGTTTTTAAAAGCGTTGCTTCCTTCATCAAATTATAAAAATCTATGGTTACGGTTTTATTACGGATGGTTTTGCCCACAGCATTGGTAATCATTTCTGCAGCATCCCGCCAGCCCATATATTCCAGCATCATCACACCGCTAAGAATAACAGAGGAAGGGTTCATGGTATTGGTATTTGCAAAACGTGGGGCTGTGCCATGTGTGGCTTCAAACACAGCATGGCCGGTAAGGTAGTTAATGTTTGCACCCGGTGCAATACCAATGCCGCCCACTTGTGCAGCCAGTGCATCGCTTATATAATCGCCATTTAAATTTAGTGTGGCTATTACAGAATAATCCTGTGGTGCCAGCAAAGCCTGTTGCAAAAAGTTATCTGCAATGGCATCTTTTATTATTACTTTGCCACCCACAGCACTTATTTTCATTTCTTCATTGGCCACAGCTTCTCCGCTTTCTTTTTTTGTTTTTTCCCACTGCTGCCAGGTATATACCTGCCCTGCAAATTCTCTTTCGGCCAGTTCGTAACCCCAGTTTTTAAAAGCTCCTTCGGTAAACTTCATAATGTTTCCCTTGTGCACAATAGTAACAGATGGAAGCTTATGTTCAATGGCATGTTTTATAGCAGAGCGTATTAATCTTTCGCTGCCATCTTTGCTCACGGGCTTTACACCCAGCGATGTGGTTTCCGGAAAACGAAACGCTTTTACCCCCAGTTCATCTACCAAAAAGTTTAATAGTTTTTTTGCTTCAGGTGTGCCCGTCATAAATTCTATGCCTGCATAAATATCTTCTGTATTTTCTCTAAAAATAGTCATGCTCACTTTTTCCGGCTGCCACATAGGCGAGGGTACACCTTCAAAATATTTTATAGGGCGCAGGCAAACGTATAAATCCAGCTCCTGTCGCAGCGCCACATTTAAACTGCGTATGCCGCCACCCACGGGTGTTGTAAGCGGGCCTTTAATGCTCAGTAAATATTCTTTAAAGGCATCCATGGTTGCTTCGGGCATCCAGCTCCCGGTTTTATTAAATGCTTCTTCACCTGCCAGCACTTTTTTCCATTCAATTTTTTTTTCGCCACCGTATGCTTTTGCAATGGCGGCATTAAACACCCGCACGCTGGCTTTCCAAATATCCGGGCCAATGCCATCGCCTTCAATAAATGGAATGGTAGTGTGGTTAGGAACATTCAGTTTGCCATCGGCACCCATGGTAATTTTTTCTGACATCATTTTAAGTTTTATGAGCCCGGCTTTAGAAGCAATGTGAAGCTTCATTGGCAGCTAGCCCCTATGCTTGCGTAGGGGTCGCACTCCTGTACAGTAGTTCTTTATTGAGCTTTTATTTAAGCGGTTATTTTATTGTTTACAAAACCAAGATTAAAGTTAGTTGTAAGACCATCATTAATCAGGAAGGGCAAAAGTACGAACTTGAAGTTTTACTAATTTTTAATTTAGGCTTTTATCTTTAAAAATTAATGCTGCAGTTTGTCCATTCTTCATCAAACTTTACCAGCTCATATTTTTTATAAAAGTTTATGGCGGGTTCATTCCATTCCAATACCTGCCACATCATACCACTAAAGTTTTTTTGTTTGGCTTCTTCTATTAATTTATCCAGTAATAATTTGCCCAATCCCTTGCCCCGCATTTCTTGTGTAACCACAATATCTTCCAGGTACATGCGCTGGCCTTTCCAGGTGCTGTAACGTACATACCATAAAGCAAAGCCTTCTACTTTTCCATTTGCCTCGGCTACATAAGCCCACCACACAGGGTTTTCTCCAAACCCACTTTCTACAAAATCATCAAAATTTACTGTTACCTGCTCAGAAGCTTTTTCATATACCGCCAATTCCTTAATCAATTCCATCATACGGGGGCAATCTTCTTTTACCGCTTTGCGGATAATAATATTCATGCAAATAATTTTTGCACAAATTAAAATATTAATGGCATTAATTAATTACGCTTTCTACATTAAAGTAAAAGACTATCAGAAAAAATATTAATTAGTGGTAATTCGTGTAATTAGCGGCAAAAAATAATCAGCAGCTAAAAATCAGTTGTGATCTATCATGGTAAGCGTAACACCATAAGAGCCATCTACAAACCTGCCTCCCTGGCCGGGTGTAGGTGGCTGGTATTCGCTATGAAAAAACCGGCGGTACACCATACCAATACCTTTGGCATATTTTTCCGTAGCATAATTTATTTCGCTGTAAGAAGTAGCATCCGATGGGTTTCCGATAATTTCATCCCGCTGATCTACTTTAAGTGTACTGTCTAAAGTAAAAGTGCCCACTTTTAACGGTGCGTTTACACTGTCATACACATAATCCCAGTCGGCCATATATTTTAATTCGGAGTTCAGAGAATAAGTATCAATAAAAGAATTGCCTTTCCAGGAATATAAATCCCTCATGGGGGTTCTGAGTTTAATAAACCTCAGGTTATTTTCTACAAACTCCAGCCCGTTGCCGGTATTGGTGGCCATAAAACTGGCATCTGATATCCATGCGTTGGCAGTGGTTTTGCGTATATAACGGATGATGCGGTAAGAAGGCCGGTTCAGGTTATCTGCTATTTTAGCATCTACCATATATTTTACCTGGTAGGTTCTTATTTCGGAGTTCACGCCAAAATTGGTGTACACAAAAGAATCCAGCCGGTAGCTAATATATTTACCCACTGCTAAAGGATTGTAATCGCTTATGGATGCTGTTTGTAATTGTTCTGTAGATTTTTTGCATGCACTTATAGAAAATGCAAGAGAAGCTATAAACACAAACAGAATTATTTTTTTCATACAACCAAGTTACATTTTATCAATAGAAAAAAGGGGCAATACAAGGTTAAAAATTTATTACAATTTCTTACAATAAAGGCATGTTCCGCTGAATAATTCCCCCGCCAATAACATCATTGCCATCATAAAAAACAGCACTTTGCCCAGGCGCTACACCCTTTACATCTTCGTAGAAACGTACTTTTATACCATTTTGGTATGCAAACAACTGGCTGAGGGCGCCTTTATCTTTGTAACGTATTTTAGTTACCGCTTCCATACCTTCTGTTATACCCTCATATTTCATCCAGTTAAGGCCTCTTACCTGCATTTCGGTTCTGTTTAAATCCTCTTCTTCGCCCAATACCACGGTGTTGGTTTCCGGGATAATTTCTGTAACAAAAGCGGGTTTGCCCAGGGCAATATCCAAGCCTTTTCTTTGCCCTACGGTATAAAAAGGATAACCCTTATGCGTGCCGAGTATTTTGCCTTGCGGGTTTACAAAATTTCCACCTGCTACTCTTTCTTCCAGGCCCTCTACTTTGCGTTTTAAAAAACCACGGTAATCATTATCGGGTACAAAACATATTTCGTAGCTCTCATTTTTTTTGGCCAGTTCGGGGTAGCCAAAATCGTGTGCCATTTGCCGTATAGCTGTTTTGTGGTAAGTGCCAAGGGGCAATAAAGTGCGGCTCAGTAAATCCTGTTGTAATCCCCACAGGGCATAGCTTTGGTCTTTGCTGTCGTCTAAACCCTTGCTTATAAAATATCTTCCGTTAGTATGCTGGTGCACCTGTGCATAATGGCCGGTCGCAATAAAATCGCAGTCCAGCGCATCGGCACGTTTTAAGAGTGCACGCCATTTTATATGTGTGTTGCACATTACGCAGGGATTGGGTGTGCGGCCTGCAATATATTCATCCACAAAATTCTCAATCACAAAATCTCCAAACTCATCCCTGATAT
>JAYVGA010000068.1:0-7601 GCA_043772635.1 Chitinophagaceae bacterium | reverse complement strand
TGAACTCTGAACTCTGAACTCTGAACTCTGAACTCTGAACTCTGAACTCTGAACTCTGAACTCTGAACTCTGAACTCTGAACTCTGAACTGCAAACTATTTCTCTTTATATTCACCAAAAAAAACTTTGTTATACCGGCTGCTTAAGATACCTGCTGCTTTTTCTTTTTGGTTATACTGCAGGCAACTGCGTGTGAGCAATAAAGAATTGTTTAATGCCAAAGGACCTTTGCTCATAGCCTCTAATCATCCCAATTCTTTTTTGGATGCCATTATTATTTCGGCTCTTTTTAAAAGGCCTGTTCATTCGCTTGCAAGGGGAGATGCTTTTAAAAATAAATTTGTTGCCTGGCTGCTACGCTCTTTAAACATGCTGCCGGTGTACCGCACAAGCGAGGGGGTAGAAAATATGGAACACAACTACACTACGTTTGAAGCGTGCAAACAGCTGTTTAAAAATAATGGTATTGTTTTAATTTTCAGCGAAGGCAGGTGTGTAAATGAGTGGCATCTCCGTGCTTTAAAAAAAGGAACTGCCCGGCTTGCAATAAGCAGCTGGCAGGAGGGTATAGATCTTAAAATATTACCTCTTGGAATAAACTACCAGGGCTTTAAAATTTTTGGTAAAAATATTCACCTAAACTTTGGCTCCATTATTACAAAGCAGGAAGTGGATTTAAATGATGGTTTTGGAAAATCTGTTCTTTCCTTCAACAACAAATTACAAAACCAATTGCAGCCATTGGTTTATGAAGTAGATAAGGATGACCTGGCAGCCCGGCAGAGGAAATTTGCAGTACCTGTTTCGGGCATAAGAAAAATATTACTTTTCATACCTGCTTTAGCTGGTTATGTCATTCACTTTCCGCTGTTATATGCTGTAAAAAAAGTTGCAGGTAAATTGGGCGGGCACAATGATCATTACGATTCTTTTGTAATTGTCCTTTTATTTTTAAGCTATCCATTTTATGCACTTCTGTTAAGCATATTTATTTTTTTTGCTGGTGCCGGCTGGTTCGGTTGGCTTAGTTTTTTATGGCTGCCTTTTTTGGGGTGGAGTTATATGCAGTTGAAGAAACAGTTTTAGGGGTGCGATTATTTTTGGATAACACTAATTTTAGGCACGAAATACAAGAAATTACTTCAGCATAAATAATCGGGGAATATTTTTTATACCGATTGGATTTTATAGTTAGTCCAACCGGTATTTACCAAAACCCCACCTCATCCCGCAAGATAGCGGGAGCCTAAAATGAAATTCAGTTTGGTATTACAAAAAAGCCCATGCAAGATGCATGGGTCCAAATTTTTTATTACAAATTACTTATTTACATTTCTTCGGCGCCTTCTACAAGCACGGTAGTTTTATTATTTAATACTTCTACAAAGCCACCTTTTATATTGTAAGAAGTGCTGTTGGTTTTGTCTTTTAAAATTTTTAGTTTGCCGGCTTTTAGCGCACTTACCATGGGGGCATGTTTGTCTAATACTTCAAACAAACCAATTATGCCCGGTAGCTGTACGCCAAATACATCTCCGCTGAAAATTTTACGTTCTGGTGTTAATATTTCTAATGTCATAAAGCCCCTGTCCCCTAAAGGGGAACTTGGTTTGTTAGTTTATAATTAATTTTTTACTCCTCTAAATTCAATAGCAAAGATAAAAGTTCAATAAAGATATGTTGTACAAGAGTGCGACGCCAATGAAGCTAAATAGAAATTCTAAAGCCTGGCTCAAAAAAATCTTATACTATCAAACTAAGAACTGTTACAAAAAACTAAGATACTGCGACCTTAGTTCCCCTTTAGGGGACAGGGGCTACGCCTGCGCCGCTGCCATTAACTTCTTACCTTTTTCTATTGCATCATCTAAAGTACCTACCAGGTTAAAAGCTGCTTCCGGGTACTCATCTACTTCGCCATCCATAATGGCATTAAAGCCACGGATGGTTTCTTCTATGGGCACCAATACTCCTTTTAAACCGGTAAACTGCTCTGCCACAAAGAAAGGCTGAGAAAGGAAACGCTGCACTTTACGGGCTCTTGAAACAATCAGTTTATCTTCGTCGCTTAATTCATCCAAACCAAGAATGGCAATGATATCCTGCAATTCTTTATAACGCTGCAAAATTAATTTTACCCTGTCGGCTGTGTTGTAATGTTCTTCGCCTACGATGGCTACGGTTAAAATTCTTGATGTACTATCCAGGGGATCTACCGCAGGGTAAATACCAAGATCGGCAATTTTGCGGCTTAATACTGTTGTAGCATCAAGGTGGGCAAAAGTAGTTGCGGGAGCCGGATCTGTTAAATCATCTGCAGGTACATATACCGCCTGAACGGAAGTGATAGAACCATTTTTTGTAGAAGTAATACGCTCCTGCATAAGGCCCATTTCTGTAGCAAGGGTAGGCTGATAACCCACCGCACTTGGCATACGGCCCAGCAGTGCCGATACCTCGGAGCCTGCCTGTGTAAAACGGAAGATATTATCTACGAAAAATAAAATGTCTTTTCCCTGTCCTTCGCCTTCGCCATCTCTAAAATATTCTGCAATGGTAAGACCGCTCAAAGCCACACGTGCCCTGGCTCCCGGGGGTTCGTTCATTTGGCCAAACACAAAAGTGGCTTTTGATTCTTTAAGCCCTTCCATATCTACCGAAGCCAGATCCCAGCCGCCTTCTTCCATACTATGCTTAAACTTTTCGCCGTAATTCATAATGCCTGCTTCTATCATCTCTCTCATCAAATCATTTCCTTCACGGGTTCTTTCTCCCACACCTGCAAACACCGATACACCATTATATGCTTTTGCAATATTATTAATAAGCTCCTGAATTAATACTGTTTTGCCTACACCCGCACCACCAAACAAACCAATTTTACCACCCTTTGCGTAAGGCTCAATAAGATCAATTACTTTAATACCTGTAAACAATATTTCGTTGGCTGTACTGAGGTCTTCAAACAATGGTGGTTTTGCATGAATGGGCCTGCCGCCTTCTTTGCTCACCTGTGGCAAGCCATCAATAGCATCGCCGGTTACGTTAAACAAACGGCCTTTAATACCATCCCCTACCGGCATTGCAATTGGCTTGCCTGTATCTATAACTTTAATGCCCCTTACCAACCCTTCTGTACCATCCATAGCAATTGTTCTAACGCTGTCTTCTCCCAGGTGCTGCTGTACTTCAAGCACTAGTTTATCTCCATTGTCACGCAGTATTTCCAGCGCATTTAAAATTTCTGGAAGTTTGGAATCGGCATCAAACTGCACGTCTACAACGGCGCCGATGATGGATTTTACTTTACCGGTATTGGCCATAACAAATATTTAAAATATATAAGATATAATTTTGAGCCGCAAAGGTAAGGTCTCATGCTTGTATTTAAAAATTAGAAATAAAGTTTTTTTAAAGGCTGCTGTACTGTGGCAAAAGGACAATGTGCGGCTGATAAGTGCAGGTGTGTGCCTGTATCAAATATATGTGCAGTTATGCATAGAGCAGGTAAATAAACCTACTTTTGCTGCCTCTACAACACAAATGATATTTATGAAGTATATTTTTTTCTTTGCAACGTTACTGATAATTTTTTCATGCTCCCCAAAATATAAATTTAATAAAGACAGGGTTTTGTTTGATGCCAGTAAGGTACAGTTAAGCTTTAAATCGGTAGCGGATATGAACGACTCCTATTTTGAAGTAAAGGAAAATAATTTTTTTGAGTTTTACCGGCAGCTGTTTGACAGTATAAAAAATACGAGTTATCCCGGCCGCTACACAAAGCGTGGAGATACCCTCTATCTTAAATTTTATGATAAAAAAGGAACGGCACTGCTGGGCACAAAAGCAGTGATAAAAAAAGAAAACAAAGAAATTGTGTTTTTTAAGTGATACGCTTTGTGAAAAAGCAGGCTGCTTAAATGTAATATAAAACAATTGAGATTATTTTTAATTTATTATCCATTTTTCATTTCCTTCATACTCTTCATATCTATAAAATTTTAAAATATTATTTTTACCCCCATGGAACATTTATTTACATCTGAAAGTATCATTAGCTTTTTAATACTGGTTGTATTGGAAGTAGTGCTGGGCATAGATAATGTAATTTTTGTAAGCATTATTATGAACCGGTTAAAGGAGAAAAAAGATCATAAAAAAGCCCGCAGAATATGGATGATAACAGGTATTATTTCCCGGTGTTTGATGCTTATGGGTTTAAGCTGGTTACTGGCTCAAAAAGGTAAAGCCGTGTTTACCCTGTTTGGAAAAGGTTTTGACCTGGCCAGCATTGTAATGATATTAGGAGGATTGTTCCTTATTTATAAATCAGTTAAGGAAATACATGGTAAGCTGGAGGGAGAAGATCTTCATGAAGGATCAAAAAATAAACCAGGTCTTTCTTTAGGCCAGGCTATTGTACAAATCTTAATTATTGATGCGGTGTTTTCTTTTGACAGTATTATTACCGCCGGTGGTACTGCAAAATATTTAGAAATAATGATTGCTGCTGTGGTTATTGCCATGACGATTATGTTTTTATTCAGCCCGAAAATTGCGGGTTTTGTGCATAAGCATCCTACAGTAAAAATGTTGGCTTTATCTTTTTTGGTAATGATTGGATTAAGCCTCGTAATTGAAGGATGGGCACCGGAAAAAGCCCATGCACTGGGCCTTAAAAATTATATTTATTTTGGAATGGCTTTTTCGTTTTTAGTAGAATTACTTAATATGACTATGATAAACCGGCAGAAAAAACGCAGGATTGTACAACTTAATGATCCTATGATGGAGAACGAGAATACCGGTATGCTTAGCGACGATACTGCCCGCTAAAAATTACAGAGCAAGCTGGCAGCTTCTATGCCACATCATTAGTTACAAAAGCAAACATTACATCATTAGTAAAAAGAAAAACCAGTTTTATAGATAAGGGCAATGGGGAGTAACTGTTTGCAGGATATATCCCCGCTACATAAAACCAATATCAGTGTTATTGATAAAATTAATAAGAGATGCCGTGTTTTTTAATTTCAGCTTTTTAAGAATATTATGCCGGTGAGTTTCCACCGTACGAACGGCTATTTTTAACTCTAAAGCAATTACCTGGGATGCAAGGCCATTTTTCATAAGTTTGATGATTTCAATTTCACGAAAGGATAAATCTTTTATGCCCGGCTCTTCAGGATGAAGGTTAATAACCTGGTGTGCTGAAATATTTTTAATTTCTTTACAAACGTAACTGTTGCCTTTCATCACTTCTTCAATGGCTGTAATCATTTCTTCACACGAGGAGTTTTTTGTAACATACCCTTTAGCGCCCAGTTTCAACATTTTTCTGGCATAGGCCGGCTGGCTGTGCATAGATGCAGCAATAATTCTGGTGCCGGGCGAAAATTTCCTTATCAACGGCACAGCATCCAGTCCGGATTCTTTTGCAAGGTTAATATCCAGTAAAACAATATCAGGTCTCTTATCTTTAATCATGTCTATAGTTTCGTTCAGTGTACCTGCCTCTCCGGTTACTTCAACGTCAGCATTATCTGCAAACATAGTCGTCCACATTTGCCTGATCATCTTATGATCATCTACTATTGCAAGAGAAATTTTTTTCATTGTTTTTACAGTAGGATACCGCTGCTATAATTACTGTTATAAAATATGCTGATCCAGGTTTACAGCATTTATATAACAACCACCCCGGGGTAATGTCATAAAGATAGTTATATTATTTCAGGAGATAAATATGTACAAAAATTTGCATTGGTATTTACTGCAGAAGTCAGCTTATGATTTATATATGGGCAATAATTTTACTTCAATGCCTGCAGCTCAAATCGTAGCCCGTCCACCACATCTCCATCTTTGTTTGGCCGGATTTTAAATGAAATGGCAGGAGAAGCAGTCATTTGCAGTTTTTGTACCTGTGCTGCATCAATCTGTGCTGTATAATTGCCCGGTGCAAGTTCCATTAAACTAAAATAACCATCGGCTTCTGTAAGAGTTTTTGCTACAAGTTTTAAATCATTGTTATAAACATTTACGATCATCCTGCCAAGGCCATTTTTTCCTTTGGCATCTTTAAGATAAACAGTTCCCGCTACCTCACCCATTACCGCAACAGCAACTTCAATCAGTTTTAAATTATTGGGTTCAATGGTTACACTCAGTGTTTGTTTTTTTATCTGCCATGCTACATTATCAAAACTGTTTTTATCCAGTTCAATAAAATAATTGGTGTAAGCTTCAAGCCCGTTTATTTGTATACTGGTATCATGGTCATTGCGTTCTATACGTCCGCCATTAACACGAAGGTTTAATCCCAAAGCCCTTTGTTCACCTGCATCACGCTTTCCGTTGCAGTTAAGATCAAGAAAAGGTAAAATAACAATTCCACCTTTTCCAACACTGCTCTGATTACCGGCACCGAGGTAATTTGTTTTACCATCGTAAACCAAACTTCCCCTGGCACCCTGTGTTGTTGCTATTACATAGCGGCTGCTGGTTGCAGAAAAAAATGTTTGTGCAAAAGAAAAATTATAACGCAGCCCCACGCTTACCAGTTTTGTGTTGGTACTGATGTATGCATTTGCAAAATTCTTTTCGATACCAACATTCAGAAAGCCACGGTTAAAAATACTTTTCTCAACAGCAGCTTTAAGCATACTAAAATTTTTATGCCTGTATTCATATTGAACCTGTGGTGTAAACCTGATGCCGGCAGGAAACCTGAAGGTTAAAGAAAGATTGCTATATACCAGGGGATTGCCCTTGTAACCAACTACAGCATAGGTTGTAAGATTAGAACTTATACCAGCAACAACGGCGGAAAGCAAAAATTCGGCAGATGTGTATTTGTTTTTTGAAGCGGCGAATTTATTATAAAGCGGCGTAAACTGGTTTAATGTTAAACGGGAATAAGCTGTAAATTTTTTTGAACGAAATGGCATGGATACTACAACTTTTTTTTCATCCAGGTAATTAAACATTACAGCTGTTTGTGCTTTATCATATTTTGTATAACTCATATCAACCTGCAGGTTACTGGCTGCACGGTAACTTGCAACTCCTTTTGACCGTACAGCATAAACATACTCGCCCGACAACAGGAAATGCTGGCCAAGGCTTACTGAAGTATTTACAAAAGGCATAAATTTTCCTGAAGTAACGGTTGAAAGATATTCCGCTCCACCACCAATAGTGATACGGCGGCTAAGGCCATAGTTTAGCGAAGCCCTTGAATAAAGGCCTTTGCTGGCATCATTAACCACACCACCGGTTACATTATATTCCAGTTTTCCAAAGGGAATAAAATTAAATGGTACACTGATATATTTTTCAGTCGTCTGCTCTTCGCCCCAGGGGCCATAAAACCTTAGTTTTACCACTGAGTTGCCATAAGCCATTGGCACTTCAAATGAATAAAAACCAGACCCATCTGCTTTTGTATAATTTACCAGTACGTTATTTACATAAAGCTCCACCGTCCAGTCGGGTTGTGTGGTATTACTTAAAGTGTAAGTACCAAACGAGCGCCGGTAAGTAGTAGGCGTGTTGGTAATTTGCAGTCCGTTTACCGGTGCAAATAGTGATGATAC
>JAYVGA010000067.1:0-2961 GCA_043772635.1 Chitinophagaceae bacterium | reverse complement strand
GGTACACATAATCAACTTCTATCTGCCCCTTAAACCTGTTGCTGAAATTTGCTTTAAAATTTTCTGCAAAATCTTTACGGATAATAAAAACTACTTTACCAAAGCCAGCCCTTATGGCATCATAAATAGAATAATCCATAATGGTTTCTCCCGATGGGCCAAAACCTTCTGTTTGTTTCATCCTGCCATAGCGGCTTGCCATTCCTGCGGCTAAAATTAAAAGTGTGGGTTGCATGTATATCTTTGTTTTTATAAAATAGGTTTAAATGGCCACAAATGTAAAACAAACAATCTTTATAATAAACAAATGCAGTTTGATATAAATAAGATAACCATAGATGAAATAGCCAGCCCTTTGCTTTTGGATAAAAAAGTACAACTAAAAATCTTAAGGCTCGATAAAATTCACCCGGTAATATCCGGCAATAAATTATTTAAACTTCATTATTTTTTAGAGCAAGCCCGGCAGCAATCATACACATCTATCCTCAGCTTTGGGGGCGCATATTCTAACCACCTTGTGGCTACTGCCTATGCCTGCAAAAAATTAAAGTTTAACTGTACAGGAATTGTAAGGGGCGAAGAAACGGCTAACCTTTCGCACACGTTAAAAGCCTGTATTAATTGGGGTATGCAGCTTGAGTTTGTATCCCGAAAAAGATATGCAGAAATATCACAGGGAGCGATAAAACAAACCAATTCCTTTGTAATTCCCGAAGGAGGTTATCATCCTTTAGGTGCAAAAGGAGCATCGCTTATAATGGGTCTTTTGCCACAACGGGATATTACACATATTTGCATTGCAACAGGCACGGCTACTACACTTGCCGGGCTTCTTTTAAAAGCAGGGGCAACGCAAACAGTAGTGAGCATTCCGGTGTTAAAAGGTTTTACTGATATTAAAGAAAGGTTACAATTTTTAACCGGCACTAACCATTACCCTAACCTAACTATTTTTGATGAATACCATTTTGGTGGATATGCAAAAAAAACTGGGGAATTGATCAATTTTATGAATGAGTTATACAAACAATATGAGTTACCTACCGACGTTGTATATACATCCAAGATGATGTATGCTGTTTTTGGTAAAATTAAAAATGGCTTTTTTGCAGAAGGCAGCAATATAGTATGCATTCATACCGGCGGTTTACAGGGTAATGCCTCTTTGCCTGAAGACAGCTTAATTTTTTAATGGAATTAACAACATGCCTTAATTGTAAAAACCTGCTCTTACCATTTGCTTTATTATATTTGTTGCCAAGGTTATCTCTGATTATTGATTATGAAGAAAATTTGCTTCTTATTCTTTTTTTTGTGCTGTTCATCTTTTTTGGTGAAGGCTCAGCAGATATTACCCGGCATCAGCGTAAAAAATTTAAGTGGTAAAATAATTGTAAGCTGGAAAAACGAATATAAAGTACCCTTAGCCACCATCAACATCCAGCGGTCTTACGATAGTTTAAAAAACTATACCACCATTGGCTCAGTTTTAAATCCGCAAAACAATGAGAATGGTTATGCAGATGCAAACCCTCCCTACAACAAAATGTATTACAGGGTGTTTATTGCTTTTGAAGGAGGCTCTTACATTATCAGCGAGCCAGTAAGACCCTCTAAAGATACCGGCAGTAACAATGTTGCTGCAGTAAGATATCCCTGGCAGTTAGATCCCACTAAAGATCCTAAACTTCAGCTCCCTCCTGTAAATACACTTCCCGGAGAACCTCTTATTACCTATCCCAGCAAATGGGTATATACCGAAAAAGATAATAATGTAATTATTCATCTGCCGCAGGCAGAAACAAAAAAATATACGGCTGTGTTTTTTGATGAGCTGGAGAAACAAATTTTTGAATTGACCAATCTTAAGGAAGAATATCTGATAATAGAAAAAGTGAACTTCGTACGCTCTGGCTGGTACCGGTTTGAATTGTTTGAAAGTGGCAAGCTGGTAGAAAAAAATAAATTCTTTATTGCCAAAGATGGAAAAATTACCAACGACCCGGGCAAAAAAAACAGCAATAAATAATCTTACTGCAGGCTTACTTCAAAAACTTTTTCAAAATTCTTTTTTATACATTCTTTTACCTCTTCAAAATTTATTGATTGGCCCATTTCCTTCTGCATAGAAGTTACCTGCTTGTTTTGTATACCGCAGGGAATGATATTATTAAAATAATCTAAATCAGTATTTACATTTAAAGCAAAGCCATGCATGGTAATCCAGCGGCTGCAGCGCACACCAATGGCGCATATTTTACGTTCCCTACCCGGCACGCCGGGCGCTATCCATACACCGGTTTCTCCTGCACTTCTCTGGCCATTTATCTCGTATTGGGCAAGGGTTAAAATAATTACTTCTTCCAGGTTGCGCAGGTACAGGCCAATATCCGTATACGTTTTTTCAAGATCAAGAATTGGATATCCCACTACCTGCTGCGGCCCGTGAAAAGTAATATCGCCGCCCCGGTTGGTTTTATAAAACTCAATACCATTTTCTTTCATCAGGGCTTCACTCATCAACACATTATCCATGCTTCCGCTTTTTCCTAAAGTGTACACTGGGTTGTGCTCACATAATAAAAAATAATGCCGGGTAGGCAGGCTCTTTATATCATAATCTGCATTGGATTTTCTTGCAGATGATTTAAGCAATACATTTTGCTGCAGCAATTCTTCCTGGTAGTTCCATGCTGTTTTATAATCAATAATTCCTAAATCTTTAAATTTCACCTGCTGCATATCCGTTGCATTGTTTTAATTTGCAAAAATAACTGAAAGATGTTGGATGTTGGATGTTGGATGTTGGATGTTGGATGTTGGATGTTGGATGTTGAATGTTGAATATCGAATGTAGTATATAGGATTTTAAAATCAGTAGCACGATTGACCATTGACCTCTGACCACTACCGTCCTAAGAAAATATTTTTAAGTTCTTTGAAATTATTGTTGGATAA
>JAYVGA010000066.1:0-4633 GCA_043772635.1 Chitinophagaceae bacterium | reverse complement strand
ATTATCTGTAGGTGCAGGCAGCCTCATGTTTTCTCATGTAAACGATTCAGGCTTTTGGATGTTTAAAGAATATTTTAATTTATCGTTGAAAGATACCCTGCGCTCCTGGTCGGTAATGGAAACAATTGTTTCGGTAATGGGTTTATTGGGCGTTTTACTGCTTGATGTAATAATAAAATAAGGAGTTACTTGTAATTTTTTTTTGAAAATACCAGCAAAAGATTTCCAAGCATTACCGTTTGTGAACTTTGTTCTGTTATCATTTTATTTCCAGTGGAAATGAAATAATAATCAAACCTTTCATCGGCAAACATAATGGCATCATTTTAGACCATATAATAAATTTTAGGAAAACAACTAAAATACCTTCTGAATTTAGATCAAAAAATTTCCTGCTGAAATTCTATAAAAATAAATGCCGCAGATTCGTAGACCAGTCTGCCGGCCGGCAGGTTTAATCTGCAAATCGGCGGAAAAAAAATAATTAATATTAAACGGTAAAATTATTTTTAAAAGGCTTCTGAGATTAAATAGCTATAAATAATTTCAACAATTTCTTCCGGTTCTTTTTCAATACTGATACTAAATGCATCCACAGGTATTTCTAAACTTTCAAACTGCGATTGCAGGAGCGATGCAGGCATAAAATGCTGGGATCTTTTTTTCATTCGTTCGTATATCATTTCATAACTGCCCTGCAAAAAAAACCATGCCGGTTTTGTTATACCATTGCTTAGTACGCTGCGGTATTTTCCTTTAAGTGCAGAGCAGGCGATGATTGCGCCATTTAATTGCGTTTGTTGCTGTGCAACACTATTCATTTGCTGCAGCCATGCAGCCCTGTCTTCATCATTAAGCGCATAGCCTGCTTTCATTTTTTCTTTGTTGGCCTGCGGATGAAAATCATCTGCATCAAAAAAAGGAATATTCGTTTTTTGATGCAGCAATTTTCCGATGGTTGTTTTTCCTGAACCCGCCACCCCCATGATGTAAATTATTTTTTTCATCGTTTATTAATACTGTCAGGTTGTATTTCAATTGCCGCACAGGGTTGTTTACCTTTTACAAAAATACTGCAACACGTTACATTGTTTAAAAAGTTGACTACCCTGTGCGGTAACCCTTCTGTAATTCATTTGTTGTAAATGTTAACCGGCATAATATTTTTTTGCATTTTTATTTTATGGATTACGAACCCGTCGTGCAAGAAAGGTATTTGCACCAATCAACTGCAACACATTATTGGCACTATATATTTTTGAGTTGTTGATACTGTATTTTTCATTGCTGGTATTTACCGGCTGCTGTTCCTTTTTTTTAATTCTGTGGAATAAAGAAGTATAAAGCATTTTTAAATTTTATGTAAAACGAAAATTAAGTTTTTAAATCATAGCAAAAATATTTTAAAACTTTTATTTAAAATTTTGTCTTGTTTGTAGATGTTGTTTGCTGGTATTGCTATACTCTTAGATACTTTCATTATTTTGAGGTGGCTCCTTCGGAGCTGGTTGGTAATTTATTATCCGTCTCTATAGACAGGGTGCTCCTCTGGAGCTTAAATAAAAGATACCTGCCTATCGGGTAAATATTGAATTAGCCACTCAGCATAGCTAAAAAAAATACATTTTGTTTATTTTAAAATACGAAACGATAATAAAAAAATGCAGCTATATTATAGTATCGCCTGGCTCCCCGGGAGCCTCCTGTTTGTAGCTTCAAAATTCCTAAGGGTATCCGGCTCCGCAGGAACCACTTTGGTTAGAAGCCAGCAAACCAGCGGGGTTGAAAATAAATAAAAATTATGTTTACTATTAGAAAAAAAGTGGCGTATTTATTATTAGCAGGTCAGGTGCATATTTTAAAATGCACTTTGTAAAATTAACCGATCCTGTGGCACTGCAACGATAAAATTTTGTATTTGCAAAAGCCATATGCGCTTAGGTAAAAGCAGCATAAAGGTATGCGGTACAAGAGTGCGATGCATGGATGATGCTCATAGCCACAATGCCGGGAGCCCCGAAATAATCGTGTCAGGTAAAAAAATCTTTTCCCACATCGTGGCTCCTTTTATATTTATTTATTCATTACATTCATTTCTCAAAACTTAATTATGAAAAAAATAGTACTACTGCTTTTGCTGGCTTGTACAGGCCCGTGCCTTAATGCTCAAAAAACCATTATCTGGTGTGGTACACTTATAGATGGCATAAGCAAAGAGGCAAAAAATAATATGACCATTGTGGTGGAGAAAAATAAAATTACTGCTGTAGAAAATGGATTTAGTACTGCGGGTGCAGGAGATAAAACCATTGACCTAAAAACAAAAACGGTGATGCCGGGCTGGATTGACTGCCATGTGCACACCGAAGGCGAAACAAAAAGAGGCAACACAGCAGACCGGTTTATTTACAACCCTACGGATGTAGCTTTTGAATCTATAAAATATGCAAACGTTACTTTAATGGCGGGTTTTACCACCGTAAGAGATTTGGGAGGCAGTGGTGTAAATGTTTCGTTGCGCAATGCAATAAATAAAGGACTGGTAACAGGGCCAAGAATTTTTACTGCCGGAAAATCTATTGCTACCACCGGCGGACATGCAGATCCTACCAATGGTTACCGCAAAGATTTAATGGGAGACCCCGGCCCGAAGGAGGGCGTAATTAATGGGGTAGAAGACGCTTACAAGGCAGTGAGACAGCGCTACAAAGAAGGATCAGATTTAATAAAGATAACCGCAACGGGCGGTGTGCTTAGCCAGGCTAAAGATGGCGCCAATGCACAGTTTACCGAAGAAGAAATAAAAGCCATTGTAACTGCTGCCAAAGATTATGGTTTTAAAGTGGCCGCTCATGCCCACGGTGCAGAAGGTATAAAAAGAGCCATTCGTGGTGGTGTAAATTCTATTGAGCATGGTACTTTTATGGATGATGAAGGCATGCAGCTGATGAAACAATACGGCACCTGGCTGGTGGCTACCATTACCGCCGGAAAAGCTACTGCCGACAGTGCAAAAATACCGGGTTACTATTCGGAAATTGTTACACCTAAAGCCCTGGCCACCGGGCCCCAAATACAAAACACTTTTGCAAAAGCCTACAAGGCCGGAGTAAAAATTGCCTTTGGTACAGATGCAGGTGTATATAAACACGGCCTTAACTGGATGGAATTTGGCTACATGATTGAAGCAGGCATGCCGGCCATGGAGGCGGTAAAGGCAGCCACCATTAGTGCTGCAGATTTACTGGGTATGAAAACTCAATTGGGAAGTATTGAAACAAATAAACTGGCAGATATAGTTGCTGTAGATGGCGATCCTTTAAAGGATTCGAAAGTATTTGGGATGGTAATGTTTGTGATGAAGGATGGGGTGGTGTATAAAAACGGAAAAGAATAAACAGCTGAGATGACAGAGCAAAGAGAACAAAGAGAAAAGGAGAACAAAGAGAAAAGGAGAACAAAGAGAGAATAGATTTTATTTTTTCTCTTGTCGCCCCTCTGCTCCTCTGCGTGGGATTATACCACGCTGAGCTGCAGAGAAGGCAGAGTAAATTGCTTACGGCTTTAAAACAGGTATCAGAAAGTGGATATTTGCTTTCTTGTTTTTGATCGTTTCACTTGCATTTGTGCGTTTTAAAAAGTAATTTGTAACAAACTTAATTTTTATGAAACAAATTATATCCTTTTCGCTGCTTTTAATGAGCGCTCTTTTTATTATGCAATCCTGCAAAAAAGCTTCTGCAGATGCCCCAGCTTCCAACACATTGGCAGTTGAAACCCTCCGAGCATCTGTTTCGGTAGCTTCTCCTTATATTTTTAATGCAGGTAGTTTTGGAAGTGTAAGCATTGCCAGGCAGGCAGGGCATTTTGCCATTAGTCAAACAGAAACCAGTGATGGCGTACCTGTTTACAAATACGTTCCCGAAAATGGTTATGCCGGTGAAGATGAAGTAGAACTGATGGGTACTAAAACTACTTACAGCAGCGGCGGTGGCGGATGCAATGGCGGCGGTGGTGGTGGTTATACAAGTACACATACCTCCCGTATTATTATTAAGTTTACGGTAACCAAATAATTTTTTGCAACAGATATTATTATCCCATCCTTACCGATGGGATTTTTTTTGCGGGTAAGGAAGTTCGTTTAGATGGATGCATTTCAAGTTGTCGTACAGGGTTGTCAACCTTTTGAACAATGTAATGTGTTCCAGTGCTTTTTAAAAAGGTTGACAACTCTTCTTTGAGCGGCAATTCGAAATGCACCCGTTTTGATTACTGCCCTTCTTTTGTTGGCAGTTTGTTTTACTTTTATGCCACCACTATACTTAATATCAGGATAATTATTTAACAGCAAATGGAAAGAACATATACCGAAGAAAAAAAATTTGATAATATAAACTTTGCGGAACATAAGCTTACAGTCGGCGATTATGAAAACTGTATTTTTTCTATCTGTAATTTTTACCAGGCAGATTTATCCGGTATTAATTTTATTGAATGCATATTTACCGGCTGCAATTTTGGCCTTACAAAACTTACTAAAACCGGGCTTAGAGATATTAAGTTTAAAGACTGTAAATTACTGGGCCTTCATTTTAATGAATGTAAAGAATTGCTTTTTACCGTAAGTTTT
>JAYVGA010000065.1:0-4904 GCA_043772635.1 Chitinophagaceae bacterium | reverse complement strand
CCCCTGGATGAAGAGGACGAAGCAGAAGAATACACGGGCAGTGGTAATAGTTATGGCTTAAACGGGCAGGCTGTGCTGCTGATGCCTTTTTATGAAAGCAATAAAAATGTCCGGCAATTTTTTGCAAGGCTTTTACAAAGCCGGGATGAACTGGTAAAAATGAATGCAGCTGTATTATTATTAAGAAGTAATAAAGAAGTGGCCGATAGTATTTTGCAGCAGCTTGCAGCCAGCGATAAACAAAGGGGTACCCTGTTTTATAAACTGGAAAAAGCCAAACGTCTTGATAAATTTCCGGCGGGATATAAAAATCAGTTATTGCTTGCACGCAGTTATATGCTTATGCACAACGATAATGTAAAAATGGATTCTGTAATATTTCTTAAAAAAAACAGTGCATCGGTAAAAGGTAAAAACGGTATGCTGTATTTTTTTAAATACAGGGTTAAAAAAACAGACGACTGGAAGATAGGCATAAGTGGCCTGCAGCCTTACCCCGAAAAAGAACTGAGCAGCAACGATGACCTTGTTTCTTTAACCGATAAAAAACTGGTACCTACAGAACCCATAGACGAACAGCTGAACCAGCAATTAAAAAAACTGGTGTTTCCTTTTTATAACAGTGGTAAAAATTTTTTTAAAAACGACAGGGATTATATGAATTATAAATATTTAAGTGAGCAGGAATAAGGCACGCTCATTTTTTGTAAGAAGAAAAAAGTAGATGCAATAAAATAAAACCAGGCATTTTGTTTATATCTTCATTTAAACCCGCTTCAGTTCATAGAATCTTTTTTGACGTAAGAGAAATTTATTTTTAAAATGAAAACAATTTAAGGTTTACAACCTTTCTGCAATATGTTACGCTAAAAATGAAGTAATACAATTCTCCACTCAATGCTCCGGAGGAGCAGCGTGTTTATAGAATACGAATAATCAATAATTCCGGCTGTGGAGGAGCCGCCTGAAAGACTGTAATTTTATAAACATATGGCTAAAAAAATGAAATATCATTTAAAGAAAAATATCTGTTTTATTTTTTAATTAATAGCAAGGGGTTCTGAATTACAGGTGGCTCCCCCGGAGCCGGATGCCTTTAATGATTTTGAAGCTACAAACAGGATGCTCCGCTGGAGCCAGGCAGTTTATTATTGGCGCATTTGTTTATTATATCTTCTAATACCATCTTTATTTTACTGAGTTGTCTGCGGGCTATTATATTGGGTAGTATTTTAAAATCAACAAAGCGTATGTTGGCTTTTTGCAGCTACGCTGTATAGCTAATTTGAAATGCTTTTTTATCAGCAGGTTAAATTACTTTGGTTTCAAAAATATAATTGTAAAAAACATTAAGCCTTATCTTCTTTAAAAGCTTTTGGTGTAGTGCCAAATTTTGATTTGAAAACAGTGGAAAAATATGACTGTGAAGAGAAGCCTACTTTATAGGAAATTTCAGAAATAGATAAATTTTCATTCAGCAATAAATATTTTGCTTTCTGCATTCTTACATCCAGGATGTATTCGTTAATGTTGTAGCCTAATACAGCTTTTACTTTTCTGTACAGTTGTACCCTTGATATACCAATCTCCCTGCAAATATCATCTACCCCAAAATTTTCATTTGCAATATTGCTTTCAACAATAGAAGAAAATTCGCTTACAAATTTCCGGTCAATTTTTTTTGATATGGAACCCCTGGCACTTTCATGGGGCAGTTCGCTGGTATAATGGTCTTTTAATGCTTCCCTGTTTTTTATCAGGTTTTTAATTATTTCCTGCATGTACTGTAGATTAAATGGTTTTACGACGTAAGCATCTACCTTTATTTTTAAACCTTCTATCTGGTGCTCTATACTTCCCTTAGCAGTTAAAATAATGATGGGTATATGAGAAGTACGGATATCATTTTTTAATGTTTCTGTTATAAGCATGCCATCTTTACCGGGGAGCATAATATCAGAAATTATCAGATCGGGTACTATTTCGTATGCAAGGTTTAAACCAATATTGCCGTTTTCTGCTTCTATTATTTCATAATTTTTACTGAGTTGGTTTTTTATAAACGTCCGTATTTCAGCATTATCTTCAATAAGTAAAATAGACTGATTTTTAGTAGTAGCAGTTATATCTTCTGTGCTTATTGTTTTTAATACTTCAGCTTCATTAGTATAAATTTTTGCATCCTCATAATTTAATTCATAGAGCGGAGCTTCTGTTTCCAGTTCAGTTTTTTCCAGATGATTTTTTCCAAGAGGCAGGCTTATTTCAAAGCTGGCACCTTTCCATTTTTCGCTTTTTAATTTTATACTTCCATGATGCAGTGTAATTAATTCTTTTGATAATGCCAGGCCAAGACCGGTTCCTTTATAAGTGCCTTCGTTGCCCTGGTAAAAAAGATCAAAAGCATGTTCCAGTGTTTCGGGCCCCATTCCAATTCCTGAATCTTCAATTTTTATAATTACATTTTTATTGCTTTCACCTTTGAGTATAAAAACATTAACAGAGCCCTGCTCGTTAGTATATTTAAATGCGTTGGAAAGTATATTAAATAATATTTTATCCAGCATATTCACATCAAACCAAACTTTAAGGTTGCTGTCTGCAGAATCTGTGCGGAACGAGATTTTCTTTTTAGCAGCTGTTTCGGTAAAGGCACTGGTAATTTCTTTTACAAATACTGTAATATTATTTTCGCTGGCTCTCAGCTTCATTTTGGCTTCTTCTATTTTCCTGAAATCCATCAGTTGATTTACCAGGCGCAATAAGCGCATAGCATTTTTCTTTACCATTTCTAACTGGGCTTTTTCAGAAAAATGCAGTTTGGGCGATGATAAAACATCTTCTAAAGGGCCAAGGATTAAAGTGAGTGGCGTGCGCAGTTCATGAGAAATATTTGTAAAAAAATTAAATTTGGCATCCGTGGCTTCTTTTGCTTTTTTGCCCAATTCAATCAGCTGGTTTCGCTGGCTTAATATTTCTTCCTTTTGTAATTCAAGTTCTTTATTTATTTTTTTGTTTTCCTGTAAATAGTAAAATAAGATGGCTCCAAAAATTAATGCCAGTGCAAGCGTTACAGAAATAGCAGTAATAATATTTGTTTGGTTACGGGTAATGATAATCTGTTCGTCAATCTTTTTTTGTCTCTTATCAATGTCTTCCTGCTGCAAAAGCAGTTTTTCATTTTGCAGGCGCATGATAGTTACATTGGTAGAGTCAATTATAGTTGAGGATAAATCATTTTCTTTTTTGTAAGGTTTCTTTTCCAGGATATTTACAGCAGTCTGAATGGCTTCTTTTCCCCCTGTGGGATATAGTATGGTGGCTTTAAGCTTGCCCATTTCTACCAGGTCAATACCTCCATTTTTGCCGGAGAGGCCATCAATTCCTATAATTTTTATTTTTTTATCAAGTCCCAGATTCTCACATACCTTATAAGCAGCAAAAGCCACCCTGTCGTTTTGTGAAAAAATTAAATCTGCATCAGGATTTGCTTTTAGTAAAGCTTCAAATTTTTCATCCCAGCCTTTTTCATCCCAATCTCCAATAAATCTTGTGATATAGTTTATGCCTGGATACTTTTTAATAAAATCTGTAAAGCCATTATGGCGGCCAATATCTGCAGAAGATCCTGTCTGCAGTCCGCCCACTTCAATTACATTTCCTTTTCCTTTTAAAAGACTGCTGGCAAAAGCCCCTGCATCCAGGCCTATTTTATAATTGTTGGCGCCAATAAAAGCCGAATAATTTTTGGATAATATATTTCTGTCCACTACAATTACAGGGATACCTTTTTTGTAAGCCTCATCAACAGCAGGGGTTACCGGGGCAGCTTCGTTTGGAGAAACAATCAGCAGGTCTATATTTTGGGTAACCAGTTCTTGTATTTGCTGCACCTGTACACTGGAATTGAGATTTGCTTCTTTTAAAATAAAATCAATATTGGTATGAAAAGATATTTCCCGTTCCATTTCTTTTATCATACTCTGTCTCCAAACATCATGGCTGGTGCATTGTGAAAATCCAATTTTAAATTTTTTTTGCGGCTCCTGGTTTGAGCAGGAAGCAAACAATAATAACAGTAAGGCAATCAAAAAAAAGACAGTTCCTTTTTTAATGGCTCTTTCTTCACAAAAAATTTTTTTAAAAAATAAGCAGGCAAACATGATAACAAGTTGAGTCATTTTTTTCAATTGCAGCTATAATTTTTTTAAATTGTTTCAACCCTCATCCGGTTGACCTGCCACAAAAATTCAGTTTGCATACTGCATGGTACTTTTTTATAAATGCCCGGCACAATTTTATACAAATAGGTTGGACATACTTATTTTAATAAAATTTAAAACCCTGATAATTATCTGTTTAATACAAAATAAAAAAAAATACAATTTTATAACAGGTTGATACAATAACATAAAATAATGCGGCTTGTACGGTAATATATTTATTGCTTAAACGAGCTGCTGTATGAATAAAAACAAACTTTTTCAATGGTCTATAGTGGCAGCCCTTGCCGGTTTTATTTTTGGGTTTGATACCGTTGTAATTTCCGGTGCCAATCTTCCTATTAAAGAATTATGGCACACCAGCCCTTTATTTCATGGTTTTTTTATTATGTCCATGGCGCTTTGGGGCACACTATTCGGGTCTGTATTTGGGGGTATACCCACCGAAAAATATGGCAGAAAAAAAGTACTGTTCTGGATAGGAATACTGTTTGCCCTATCTGCTTTTGGTTCTGCATTGGCACAGGATCCTTATACGTTTTCTTTTTTTAGATTTATTGGAGGCATAGGAATTGGGGTGTCTTCTGTGGTGGCCCCTACTTATATTTCTGAAATTTCTACACCTGCTACCCGGGGCAAACTGGGAGCCATGTATCAATTTAATATTGTATTTGGGATACT
>JAYVGA010000064.1:0-2475 GCA_043772635.1 Chitinophagaceae bacterium | reverse complement strand
CAGCATGATAGCCTTGCATGGAAAAATAATGCTGCAAAGCAGGAAAAATTCTTTTCTGCAACGCTTATTAAATTACTCAGCGGCGACTCTGTAAGCAGCATCGTAAAAAGGCTGCAGCCCTCTAATAAAGACTATGTGTTACTAAAAAAAAATATCCCTTCTTTTTTAAGCAGCATGGATACAGGCAATTATACCTATCTTAATTATCCTTATAAAGATTCTTTATTTTTTTTAAAAAAATTATAGAAAAGATTAAGAGAAAGCGGGTTTAAAACCAGCACCTCAGCTTCACCTGACTCTGTATCTCTTAGCCGGTTGCTCATACAATATCAAAAAGAAAATGGGTTTAAAACCACGGGCCAGTTATCTGCCGGCATGGTGAGCAAGCTTAATAATACAGATAAAGAAAAACTAAAAAGAATTGCAATAACATTAGACCGTTACAAACAATTACCGGTGCAGTTACCCGAAAAATTCATCTGGGTAAACCTTCCTTCTTATAAGCTAAAGGTATGGGACAGGGATTCACTCATGATGGAGTCTAAAGTAATTATTGGCAAAACGAACACACCAACGCCCCATATCATCAGCCAGGTTTCAGACCTTGTTATTTATCCTACCTGGACCGTGCCCAACAGCATAATCATGAAAGAAATGTTACCGGGTCTTAAAAAAAGCCCCGGTTACCTGGCAAGAAAAGGGTTAGGCCTGTTTTCTAATAATGGCGACGAAGTAGATCCCTGGTCGATAAACTGGGCGAAGTATAAAAAAGGTATTCCCTATTTTGTGCGGCAGGGCAGTGGCGATAATAATGCCCTGGGCGTTATTAAATTTAATTTTAAAAATCCTTATTCAGTTTACCTGCACGATACAAACCAGCGTTATCTTTTTAAAAACAGTATCCGAAGTTTTAGCCATGGTTGTGTAAGGGTGCAGGACTGGCAGAAATTGGCTTTTTATCTTGTGCGAAACGACAGCCTGTTATCCCGCCAGCCCGATTCTTTAAAATATAATACCGACTCCATTATGAGCTGGATTGCACAAAAAGAAAAGCATACCATACAAATCAAAAAGCAGATTCCGATTTTTATTCTTTACTTTGGTTGTGAAGCGGCAAAAGAATCTATTATATTTTTTGATGATATTTATGCCGAAGACAAAGTTTTAAGAGAAAAATATTTTGCTCTTAAATAATTGTTTACTTTAAAAAGCTATATGGTAAAAAGACAACACATTAAAAAAATAATATTTTTATTATTTGCCTCAACAATATTTATACAAGCAGAGGTTTGTTGTCAAAATATTGAGCCGCAAAACAGCAGTTACAACAATACAGCTTACAATCAAAAAAAGAACAAAACAACTACACGGATTCTTTATGGCCAGGCAAGTTTTTATGCTGCTAAATTTGCAGGAAGAAAAACTGCTACAGGAGAAATTTTCAACCACGGAAACTTAACTGCAGCCTGCAATGTTTTACCTTTGGGCACCTGGATAAAAATAACCAATTTGCGCAATGGCAAATCATTGGTAGTGCGCACCAACGACAGGCTTCATCCCAAAACCAGGCGAATAGTAGATCTTACAAGAACAGGAGCACAAAAACTGGGCTATATTAAGAGTGGCCTCACCAGGGTAAAAGTGGAAGTATTAAACCAAAAACCATATAAAAAAATCAGTTAAAACAAATTTCTGCAGGGCAGTGCAGAAAACTATAGCACAGGATGTGCGTAATTTATTTCACCAAATCAAACTAAGCCGCTATTTTTGTCACGTTTACGAAAAACAACTTTTATGAAGAAACTTATGCTCTCTCTATTGGCTATTGTTGTATGTACAACAGTTTTTAGCCAGAATGATTACAAAAAAGGACCCACTTTAGGAATTCATTTTGTGTTAAATGATTTTAAAACTGCCGCAGATTTAAGGGCCACCAGTTTATCTACTGTTCTTAGAGATAAACTATGGTCTAAATCAAAAAGAATGGCACCCGGTTTAGCTATCAGTTATATACAGGGGCTTAGCGATCATGTAGATTTTGCCGGGGTGCTTTCTGCATCATTTGCAGATTATCCTGTGCCAAATAAAATATCAACCGGTAAGCAAAACCTTTTGCTGGAAGCGGCGGCTACTGCCAATTTAAAATTGCTGACAGATAAATACTGGATTAATCCTTTTCTTACTTTTGGGGCAGGTGCATCTAAATATAAAGGCTACTTCGGTGCTTTTGTACCTATCGGTTTAGGCATACAGGCCTGCATTACGGAGGATACTTATTTATTGCTTAACACTCAGTACCGTGTACCCGTTACAGAAAATGTAGCCTATCATTTATACCATAGTTTTGGTATGGCACATACCTTTATTAAAACGAAAGTAATTGTGCCGGTAGAAGTTCCTGTGATACCTGTAGTAGTAGACAGGGATGGCGATGGTGTGCTGGATGTAGATGATAAATGCCCTGATGTAGCTGGC
>JAYVGA010000063.1:0-6650 GCA_043772635.1 Chitinophagaceae bacterium | reverse complement strand
CAATATTATTAACTGCATAAACAATCTGATATTGCTGATCAATACCACAGCAGGTAACAGCCATCAAACTTATTTCCCGGTAACAATATGCCTTTAATCACACTCACCACAGATATTGGACAAAGAGATTTCCTTGTTGGGGGGATAAAAGGACAGTTGCTGCAACATGCAAACGATTTTTCAATCATTGATATTACCCACCAGTTATTGCCATTCAATTATCCACAGGCAGCCTATGTTTGCAGGAATGCCATCAAAAACTTTCCGGCAGGTACTATACACCTGGTAATGGTAAACCTGTTTGATCAAAAACCTGAGCACCTGTTGATGGCAGAACACAATGGATATTATATTGGCTGTGCAGATAATGGCTTAATCACTATGATACTGGAAGAGCTTCCGCAAAAAGTAGTTGCTCTACCAATGGATAAGACAGCAAAAAAAAATGCTGTTTATTGTACCAGCATTTTTGGCAAGGCTATCAATGAATTGACAGCTGGCAAAAAACTGGAAGAAGTTGGTGATTCTTCGGTATCCATTCATGTAAAAAATGCATTGCGGCCTATGTTGGGGAACAACTGGATTGAAGGACAGATCATATTTATAGACAATTTTGAAAATGTAATTGTAAACATTACACAGGAAGAGTTTGAAGCACAGCGAAAAGGAAGAAGCTTTAAAATTGTTTTTAAAAGAGACGAAATAATAGAAAGGATCAGTGATACTTATGCAGATGTACCAGAGGGAGAAAAACTGGCCATGTTCAACTCTGCTTCTTATCTTGAAATAGCCATTAATAAAGGAAATGCCGCAGGCCTTTTTGGCCTGCAGGGTTTTTCTGAAAAACAGGTACAAAGCCAGAATCAATATGTAAACAACAGGTTGTTTTATCAAACCGTAAAAGTATATTTTGAATAAATGCTATTCAACTAATGACAGGTATTTTTCTAACTGCAAAATGTTTATTAATCTGAACAAAAGAATTTGACCTTTGTAAAAAATATATCATCTCCCGCAATAACCGACCAGGAATTAATAGCTGCATACAAAAGCAGTAACAATCAGCAATATGTGAGTACGCTTTACCAAAGATATATGGACCTGGTATTTGGTATTTGCCTGAAATATTTTAAAGATGCTGAGAAAAGTAAAGATGCGGTAATGGATATATATGTAGAACTGGCAGCCAAATTAAAACAACATGAAGTAGAAAATTTCAAGGGCTGGCTGCATGTGCTGGCCAGGAATCATTGCCTGATGCAGCTAAGAAGCCCGAAGAACCTCAAAACAACTGAGTTTAATACGGATATTATGCAATCAGGTCAAATAACGCATCTGGGAAATGAGGTATTGGAAAAAGAAGAAAATTTTAAGAAATTAGAGCAATGCATTGAACAGTTGCCAAATGAACAGTTACAAAGTATCAGGCTGTTTTTCCTGGAAAAAAAATGCTACAACGAAATAGCTGAACTAACAGGTTTTGAATGGAATAAAGTAAGGAGCTACATACAAAATGGAAAACGCAATCTTAAAATTTGTATGGACGAACAAAATACTTCTTAATATGTATGAAATCTTATTGTGACCAAGTACAGTTTTAGTAAAAATGTTTTTATATACCGCAACGAATAAAATGATGA
Source organism: Chitinophagaceae bacterium (assembly GCA_043772635.1). GTDB lineage: Bacteria > Bacteroidota > Bacteroidia > Chitinophagales > Chitinophagaceae > Ferruginibacter. The sequence goes on along the minus strand of JAYVGA010000063.1, from coordinate 5,010 downwards.
GTTATAAATGTAGTGTCTGGGCAGAAGGGTTTCTATTCAACATCGTTGTGTCCTCACTTGTACCGCATACCATTGGGGACCTTTAATTATGTTTTAAATTAAAGATGAATCCTTTTTTATTGAGGTGTAAGAAAAACAAAGCATCACTATTTTATCTGTTGCGAAGTATTGCAATAGTAGAAAGCAGAGATTATGAACGAACAAAAAAAACATAACATTTATACACAAGCTGATATTCAAAAATATTTTTCTGGCAGCATGAGCAACCAGGAGATGCATACTATTGAAAAGGCTGCTCTGGAAGACCCATTACTGGCAGGGGCAATAGAAGGCTATGGAGGAATGGAACAAAAAGACTGGAGTAGAGAACTGGCTGCATTAAAAAATAAATTAGAAGGAGCGGAAAATAATTCATTGGCCCCTGTATATTCTTTTAAAAAATGGTGGAGAGCAGCTGCAGCTGTTATTATTATTGCCAGTGGTATTGCTGTTACTTATTTGTTCAATAACAATAAATCAAAAGAAATTACTGCAAATGCTAAAGTTGCTGCCACAGATTCTGTTTCAGCAGCAAAAGCAGATTCAGCGGCTACAATTAACAGCATAGCGTCGAATGAAATTGTAAAAAATAATAAGATAAAATTACCAGCCAGTGTTACCGCAACAGAAAATGGAAAAGAAGAAAATATACTATTACCTGAAGTAAAAAAGAGAAATGAATCAGACAGTAACTTTATTTACAAGCCTTCAACAAAGGCTGCATATGAAAATAAAGATGTAGCAGCAGCAAGCAATGCAGATGATACCAATAAAAAAGAATTTGAAGTTTTAAACGCAAATAAGGAATCAGTAACTGTGCAATCACACGAACCTAACGCTAACAAAGATTTTTTAAAACAAAATCAGGCAAGTAATGCTGCCGGGAATTTTATTAATGCACAGGTGGTAACTGCTGATGATAAACCTGTAGCATTTGCTAACGTAAGCATACAAAAAAACAAATCCTCTGTTTATACTGATGCAAAAGGAAATTTCAAATTGCCTGCCGCAGACTCTGCTGTGAATGGGGTGGTAACATCGGCCGGGTATATTCCCAAAAAATTCACCCTTAAAAATTTAGCTGAAGAAAATAAAATTGTTTTACAGCAAGATACAATTAACCTCACAGCAATTTCTTCTGGCAGAAGCAGAGTTCTTGCAAAGCCTCAATTACAAAAGAATATAGAAAATGCAGATACAACAGATGAAGATGCCGAGCCAGCTATTGGATGGTATGAATATAATAATTACATCAACGACAATTTAGTTTTCCCCAATGAAGCAAAACAAAAAAATATTCATGGGGTTGTGGAAGTTTTTGTAAAGCTTAAAAACAATGGAGATATCTCCCAGGTAAAAGTAGATAAATCCCTTTGCCCTGAATGTGATGCAGAAGCTATCCGCCTGGTAAAAGAAGGACCAAAATGGGAAGTGAAAAAAAATAAATCTAAAAAAGCCAAAGTAAAAATCAAGTTTTAAAAAATCCTACTACTGTCATTTGAAAAAAATAACTTTTTTACACTCTTGATGTTTTACTTTTACAAAAAAAATCAGGTATGAAAAAATTATTTTTTGCTGTTACAGTTATTGCCGCCTTAAATATTGGCCATTCGAATGCCCAGGTAAAAATGCCTGCACCCTCTCCCACCCAAACCATAAAACAAGATTTTGGGATAGGCAGTATTGAACTCACCTATTCAAGGCCCAGTGCCAAAGGAAGAAAAGTATTTGGCGATGTAGTACCAGATGGTAAGCTGTGGCGCACTGGTGCCAATGCTGCTACCCGGATATCTTTTTCTGAGCCTGTAGAAATAGGTGGTAAAAAACTGGATTCAGGAACCTATGTTTTGTATACTGTACCTAACCAGGATTCCTGGGAAGTGATATTAAACAAAGGTTTGAAAAACTCCGGGGTAGATGGCTACAATGAAAGTGAAGACGTGGTTCGTTTTAAAACAGAACCTTTAAAAACTAAATCTTCTGTAGAAACATTTACCATGCAGTTTGCAGATATAAAAGCAGAAAGCTGTAATCTGCAGTTAATGTGGGAAAATAAAATTGTAAATATTCCAATTGTGGCCGATTTTAAAGAAAAGGTTAAAACTCAAATTGAAGCTGCTTTGCTTTCCGATAACAAACCATACTGGCAGGCTGCACAATTTTATAATGAATTTGATAAGAACTTACCAAAAGCTTTAGAAAATGTATCCAGGGCTATTGAAGGCAATCAAAAAGCATTTTGGATGTACCTGTACAAAGCAAGGATTCAGAAAGAAATGGGTGATACAGCAGGTGCATTGGCATCTTCAGCCACATCGCTTACCCTGGCAAAAGAAGCTAACAATAATGACTATGTTAGAATGAATGAGAAATTGCAGAAAGATTTAAAAGCGAATAAATAAATTCTTATGCTGTTTTATTCATGCCTGAATAAAACATAAGCAAATAGTAAAAAAGCTATCACATAATCGTGATAGCTTTTTTTTGTTATAGGTGATTTTATATATTATAGCAGAAGTTGGATAAAAATATGCAATAGCCTTAAGGGCTAAAACAATACCCCCGATTTCATCCGGGATTCAAAAGAAGAATAGCATATCAACCCGCTGATTACCGGGGTTGAACAAAATCATTGCACATTTTTATGGTGTGTAAAGTATAAAGTGTAAGTGTTTAAATTTGCTATTCGTTGAAATTAAGGTAATAAGGGGCTTTTACAGAAAAAGCCAAATGACAATTCTGAAGAGAAATTGTCATTTGGCTAGTGGTGTCGTCCTCTCAATACAATTTTCGAACTTTTTTATAGAAGACCTCCAGCGGTTGGCAAGTCTTAAGTATTGATAATAAATGCTTTTTATTTTATTAATCAACCCAAGTTTTTAGAAATAGAAGCATTACACAAAAGCTGCCTTACTGTTGCCAAATAGTATCTGATTGGCATGTTGTGATTGTGCATTGTAGTTTTTCAATCTGCCACTTACATCCTAATATAGCCTTGTAAAAGCAGTAGCATCCACATCAGAAGTAACCCTAAAAATGTAACGATTAAAATTACCGTTGCCGTACAAGCCTGTTTGGTTTAAATAGCCTAAAGAAATAAAGTATCTTGTTTTTTCTGTTTCTCCCGTTTAAAAATGCTTGTTGGGCAGTGTTAAAATTTTCAAGTTGATACTACTGCCTAACCCTGGCTTTCTTATTCGTACACTATTTCGTAATAAATAGCCTGCTGCTTTTTCCCATCCAACATAACTACGTTATTGTAAACTGGTATTGTTTGCCCCGTTCGGTTACCGCCATGGTCTAAAACATACACCGTGGGCAATTCTTTTCGTGTAAGCGTTATAATTACATCAACAGGTTCCAGCAATATGGGTGCTTTACCCAAATTAGTTAAGGCGGTGGTATCCGGATTAAATTCCATCCCTGTATTTTTTGCCCTTGCCATGGTGGTTATCAAGATGCGTTGACACTTATTTAAGCCCTGTTTTTTATCGAGGCTGGTGACAAGTACTATGGCAAATGGATTGTTGCTTTGCAGTTGTATGTTTTGCAATTGAATCAATTTATTGTTGGAAAACCCTACTATACCTTGTGTACCTGCAGTGTTTACAGAAAAATAACCTTTGCTGGCATAATCCCATTGCAACTGGCCGGTGTTGGCGGTTACTATTTTAAGGGCAGTGTCTAAATATTGTTGCCAGTCTTTATTTAAAGCAGCTTTGTCATCATCAAACGAAAGTGTAACCGGGCCAATGCCTAATACCTGCTGAGGTGCAGCCAGCGAAAAACTTTTTACATCAAAACCCTGTGCTACTTTTTCGTTTATAGTAACGATCCCTTTTTTTGAATCGCTGATATTGGTATTGCGGTTAATAATGGGTTTGCCTTCGCTAACATCTCCCCGATAAATGATGGCAGCCAATGCCGGGTACAATGAGAGTTGTGTGGGGGTGGTTACATTGTAAATACCATGGCTTTGTATGGTAGGTGTAAAGGCGGAATTATCCATCGCAAAGGAGTAAGAAGCATCCCAGCCTTGCAATCCCATACCATATATCGCAATGATGGGTGCACTTTAGGCCACCCATTCGGTTGGTATCAGTTCCATCCATTCAGATAGTTGAAATGGCCGGTTGTTCACTTGCTGAAACCCCGTGCTTAACAAGCCCGAACCCGGATGTGTAAGCATGGCCGTGTTATCAAACTTGCCCGTTTTTAATTCATGCCCCTGGCCGCCGCCAAAATAATTATGGCGGTCAATGGCTCCAACCATATAATCGGAATGCAGGTTGTACAAATGGGTAAGCCCGCTGCCTGCTTGCCAGCAACTGCCTACAATTACACCTTTGTAACCCGTGGCACGGATGGCTTTTGTAAAGCGTTGATAAAATTTTAACTGCTCCTGATATAAAAAAGCAGCCCTGTCTAAAACGTTGATGGGTATTGGCTTTCCTGCATCTGCAGCTTTATCGTTTTCGTAACTAAAATAACCGTGGTTGGGTATGGGATAAATATTTTGTTGTTGCAATGTCTCGCCTGCTGGTAAGCCCTGGTTGCCCCAGGCCTTAATTAAATTTTGTTGTGTACCATATTTTTGTTGCAGCCACATTGAAAATTTTTTGCAAAGCAATGCCCGGTAAGTGGGTGTTTGTTTGAGTGTTTCCTCAATAGCAGCCCAAAAAATATTGTCTTCGTTTTGCAGTTCAATAAAATTTAAGGCAGGGTCATCGGCATAGCGCAAACCGGTATTGGGGTTAATATGGTTAAGCATGTTTAGGGTAAGCTCAATATTTATGGCTTGCAAATCTTCGGCAAAATTAACCAACGATGCAGTACTGCCATTTAAATGCGACCAGGGGAAACTGGTGTTTTTAATTTCGCTGTATGCCAATACCCTTGCGCTATCTGCCTGCAATAAACGGTGGCCATAAATGTGCGACCAGCTATAATAAATACCTGCCTTTCGCAACT
>JAYVGA010000062.1:0-2862 GCA_043772635.1 Chitinophagaceae bacterium | reverse complement strand
GTGGCAAAGGGCTGGCTGATATCTCCATCTTTTTTTAGCTGCAGGACTTCTTTTTCAAAATCCTGGCTAAATGTTCCTGTTCCAAATTCGGGCAGTTCGCCACCGGTAAGATAGCTCAGTTTATCATCGCTGTATTCTTTGGCCAGGAAAGAAAAGTTTTCATCTTTTTTTGCCAGCTCATACACATGCGCTGCTTCTTTAGCTGCGGCTGCCCTGGCTTCTGTACCTGCACCCGGTGCATAAGCAATTAATACCTGTGCTATTTTCCATCGGCCTGCACTGGGCCTTTCTTCGGTAACTTTAAAAATATGCCAGGCATTTTTTCCCCTGTATGGTTTGCTTACCTGGCCTGTGCCCAGGCCATAAATAATATTTTCATATTCATAAGGCACCGTAAAAGCAGTGATGAATCCAAAGTCACTATTTTTAATAAGGGTACCATTGCTGGCTGCATTTTCTGCAGCAGGTTTGTAATCTGCCTGGCCAATAACAAGTTTTGCATATAAATCCATCATGGCTTTAAATGCCTTGGCCGTATCTTCTGGTTTGGCATCGGCAGCTATGGGAGCAGAAAAATGAAGCACATGTTTATCTTTCTGCATTCTTGCATAAGCTTCCTGCACCAGGCGTTCTGTTCCTTTATTATCGGTAAGATAATTTTCTATTATCTGCTGCCTGAAATTGGCTATGTCAAATTGTATTTGTGGCAGGGTATCCAGCCTTAGTTCTTCTGCGGCTTTTACTTTCAGTTTAAAATTGCTATACAATTCCACGTATTCCCTAAGCGATTTTTCAGCATCTGCTACAGGCGTTTTATTTTTGTTGTAGGCTTTTAAAAATTCATCTTTAGAAATAGTATTGTTTCCGTAGCTGATAAATGTTTGTGTATATGCAGCAGCATTCAACATTGCAAAAGCAAAAAGCAGGTAAAACTTTTTCATTACTGTTCAGTTGTTTTTTTTAAAGGGTAATTTTTTATTTAAACTTCTATCAAAAGCTATTAGCCATTACTCTTTTTAATTATTAAATATGCACTAATGACTATTGACTTTTGACTTGTCTTCACTTACACTCCATTTTACATGCAGCAGATCATTGAGCTGCAGCAGGGTTAGTTTTTTTCCTACAATTCTTTTTTCTTTATCAAGCAAATATAATGTGGGTGTTTGAGTAACATCATATAATTGTTTAAAAGAGGGCCGCTGCATTTCTGTATCTGCTTTTATCATTTCCAGTGTTTGATATACATGTGTCCATTCGCCAAGTTTGTGTGTGCGGATATAAGTTTTCCAGTCATCCAGGTTATGCTCATTTAATACTGCATAAATTTTTACATTTTTATTTTTCCAGTCTGCCCGGTACATAGAATCTATTTGAGGAAGTTCTGTTTTGCAATGCCCGCAGTTAGGATCCCAAAATACTACCACTGTATAATCTGATTTTAAATCATATAACGGAGAAACTTTGCCGGCAGTATCCAGCAGCTCCAGGTTGGCAGCTTTTTCTCCAATAAGATTACTCATTTGCATGTAAGCCCTGCGGGTAATTACCTCCATCTGTTTTTCATTAAGCCAGGGGCTAAGGCCCTTGCTGTGGTATTTTTGAAAAAGGTGAACAAAGATGGCATCCTGCCCCATGTATTTAGGATTGATGTATTCGTCGGTAAGCCAGTTCAGTAAATATTTATACATCTCCGGTGCATTGCGGGCCAGCAGCAGTTTATAGTCTGCATCTTTTATAATACTATCTGCGGCCTGTGGCAATACATCTTCGTAATATCGCTTAAGTTTGGGCGTAAAAAATGGAGTGCGCACAATGCACTCATCCATAAAACTAATACCATCCCAATAATGATTTTTATAATAGTTGTAGTTATCAATGGAGTCTTGTTTGGTTACCGCTACTTTATCGGGGTAAGGCGGCTCCTTCATTGCCCTCAATATAATTGCCATCATAGATTGAGGATGGGTAGTCATAAGATTATCTCTAAAATCGAGCAGTTCTTTATTTGTTTTGTTATACCCGGCTTCGTGCAGCACAGAGTCTTTTGCATTGCGTGCATTCTGGTAAGCCTGTTTTTCTTCATACAATTTTTTTCCTTTTACTGCTACAAATTGCTGGTATTGCTGAAACAGTAAATTTTCTGATGTACCACTTATTTTTATTTTTGATAAATCTTCCGTATTAGCTTTAATGCTTATCTCCTGTTCTTTGCCCACTAAAAAATCTATACTGAATTTTTTGCCGGGAAAAACCACAGCATATATACCTGGAGGCAATGTTCTGTTTCCTTTAAAAATAGCAAGGCCATCTGCATTTACTTCTGCCGAGTCTTCTACATTTAAGCTTGCGCCTGCATGATAGGTTAAGTAAGCATAACCAGCTTTATAATTGCTCTGCAGGCTCACCTTAAAAGACTGTGCAATGGAAATAACGGAAACTAATGCAGTAAAGAGGGTAAATAATATTTTTTTCATATTTAATATAAGCAGGACAAATGTATTTAAAATACCTGTTTTAAAGGCATCCTTAACAAAGCTATAAGGTTTAAAGGGTTTATTGCAGCGGGCTACAGGATTTTATACCGACTTTACTTAATAAATACCCACATTATATTTGCTTGATAAAGAAAAAAGAATAAACAAATCGTATTAGAAAATATAGCCATTACAGATTATGCTGCCGAAGGAAAAGCACTGGCAAGGCTGGATGGAAAAGTAATTTTTGTATCAGGTGCGGTGCCCGGCGATACTGCCGATTTATTGATTACAAAAAATAAAAAAGACTGGGCCGAAGCAAGGGTACTAAAGATTACTAATTACGCTGCAGAACGAGTAACGCCTTTTTGCATGCACTTTGGTG
>JAYVGA010000061.1:0-3570 GCA_043772635.1 Chitinophagaceae bacterium | reverse complement strand
TTTCATTTACAGTGGTACTGTTTACAGGTACGTTTAACTGTTTAAGGTACGCAATAACAGCTTTTACATTGGGTTCGAATTGAGAAAACATCCTTAGTTATTTTTAATTACTAATTACGATGCCTGTTCTTTCTCCTTATGCCAAAAGAAAACGGTGTATCCTCTTAGCAAAATCTGTCTTTTGAGGCAGTGAGAAGCCTTTGAACAACAGATAGCAAAAGGAATACACCGTTTTAAATAGTGTATTCACTTAAGCTACTCCATTGTTCAATTTGAAATTTCTCACTTTTCAAAAAAGAGGGAGTCTCTTATAATTATTTTAACTGCAATTATTAATTACAATTGTAAAGTGAATATAGAAATGTTTTTTTAAAAACAAAAAAGAAATTATGTTTTAAAAAAGTTATTTTATTAAAATAATAATGAACACAGATAAAAAGCCAGTTTAAAAAGTTTTATTATTTTAAAACTTTTATGATCCGCTAAAAACAAGGCAGGAAAATTGAAACAAATGTGTGTAAGGGTAAAACCAGTGAGATAGGGTTTGTGTAAATGTTTATTTTTTTAGAGGGGGCTCAAGATTTACCGGTAATACTCAGGCACCCACAAAATGCGCATAGGCATCAAGTTTAATTTAGAAAACAATCTACCTAAAACTGCTTCCAGAATGGATTATGGCTTCGGAGTACCCGCCCCGCCTACCGGACGGGCAGGTTTGCAAAAAAAATAATAATTTGCACAATTGCTCCCTTAGGAGCAGCCGCTTTGCAGAAAAGAAATTACCGTTAGCTCAATTGCTCCCGCAGGAGCAACACAAACCCGCATTAATAATATTGCATCATAATAATTGTTTCTTATGCCACCCACATTCTCTCAATTTTTGATTGAATTGGTCTTTAGCTATAAAGACAAAGAAAACTTGATTTAATTTGCAAAAAAATAATCTGTAGCACGCTATTAAAATATTTTGAAACGTTTATTTAATAGCAGGGCATGTGCCGCACCTACGGAGCGGTAAAATAATCTTTTACTTATAACTACTACAAAGCTATTGCCCCTAAGGGGCAAAAATGCAGTTTTAAAATAATAATTTATTTGTAGAAAGGATTATGTGTTTATACTTTTAAAGGATGTGTAACCATAGAGTTGTAAAAAATTAATTTTCATAATTTCCCTGGACGGGTAGCCCTGTTTTCTATTTTATAATTACGGGTTATACAAATAACTTTTCTTAGCTTGACGCCAATGTGCAAAATGAGTAATATTAGGTGTCAGGCCACTTAGAAAGAATTTTTAAATTGAAGATTGTTGTAGTGGCCAGACACCTATGCCACCGGAATAGAAATCGTAAAACAACTTCCTTTGCCCAGTGTACTTTCTGCTTTTATGGTTCCATGGTGGGCAGTTACCATGGTTTTTACATAACTAAGGCCCAGGCCAAAACCTTTTACATTATGTATATTACCGGTATGGGCCCGGTAAAATTTTTCAAAAATACGGTTAAGGGTTTCTTTGTTCATGCCAATGCCATTGTCTTCTATTTTTATTTTAAACTGGTTGCCTGTATTGCTGGTAGATAATTTAATAAGTGGATTTTCTTTTGAATATTTTACAGCGTTGTCTAAAAGATTATTTACAAAATTTATAAAATGAACTTCATCGGCCATAATTAAATCATTGGCGGCATCTAATTTTACTTCCAGCACTCCATTCTTTTCCTGTATGGGCAGGGTCATGTTATTTACTGCACTGGTAATAAGGGTATGGGCTTGCAGTTTTTTAAGGTTTAACTGCACTTCCTGTTTATCCAAAAGGGCAGCCTGCAATATGGCTTCTACCTGTTTGTTCATGCGTTTGTTTTCTTCTTTTATTACGCCTGTAAAATAATCGGTTTTTTCTTTATCTCCTGCTACCTTTTCGTTTTTTAAAGCATCTACTGCCAGGGATATGGTGGCCAGTGGCGTTTTAAATTCATGAGTCATGTTATTAATAAAGTCAGATTTTATTTCGCTTAGTTTTTTTTGTTTTAATAAGCTGCGGATGGTAATGTAAAAAGCAGCAGTAATAATGAGGGTAAATAATATTGACCCTATGATAAACCAGAAAATTTCTTTTAACACCAGGGATTTTTCTGCAGGTACAATAACCACCAGCCATTCATCTACCGTTAAACCTTCCAGGCTGGAGCTGCTGGGCGGAACCAAAAGATAGGCATGCTGCAGATAATTAGCTGTGTCTATGGCATATTTATAAAAATTTTCCGATTGTATTTCTTCTCCTAAAATATTGTTTTGGGCAATGGCAAATTCGAAAGTTACTTCTTTAGAAAGATATTTATTTAAAGAGGCTTTTACTATTTCTGCAATTTCTTCTTTATTAAAACGCTGTATGATAGAACTTTTAAAAAAATCAAGGGGTTTTTTTTCTGAAGGAAAAAGCAGGTCTTTTTTACGGAGGTTGGGCAGAATATTTTTTTCTATCATCAGTTTGTCTGCCGCCTCTCCCATGGCCCGGTTAATATTTTCCGAGAGCTGTTGTTCTTTAATGTCTTTGGCGCTTTGTATCCATTTTATCTGAAAAAATATTAATCCCAGTAAGCTAAGCAGGGTAAGTATTGTAATAATGGGGAAAATTTTTTTCATGTATGGCTTGCTGATTAATGTGTAGATGTAACAGCTACAAATCTAATTGATAAACTCTTTTAAAAATATTACAAAAGTTAGCTTTTTTAAAATTAACGCAGGTTTATCAGCCAAAGCTTATATTTTTTTTAGGTTTGTTTTGTAATAAATTCTTACTTTAGAAATATGATTGTGCCAGCTACCGGTATATTGTTAATTGCAGAACCTTTTTTAAAGGATCCGAATTTTATGCGAAGCGTGGTGCTGCTGTGCAGGCACGAAGAAACAGAAGGCAGTTTTGGTTTTGTACTAAATAAATTATTTCATCAAACACTGGATGAACTGATGCCAGAGCTGGCTGGGTTTGATTTGCCCGTTTATGAGGGTGGCCCTGTGCAAAAGGATACACTGCATTATGTGCACCAGTACCCGGAATTATTGCCGGAATGTATGAAACTTGGGGAAGATATATACTGGGGCGGAGATTTTGAAACCCTTAAAACCCTGATGCATGCAGACCTGATAGATCCTGCAAAAATTCGTTTTTTCCTGGGCTACAGCGGATGGGATGCCGGCCAGTTAAATGATGAGATGGGAGAAAAAACCTGGCTAACGGTAAACGCTAACCGGGATATTATTTTTGAAACAGCATTGGAAAATATATGGAAAGCCAGTCTTATTAAAATGGGAGGCAAATACGAAATGATGATTCATTTTCCTACAGATCCGCAATTGAACTGATGAGTTAAGAGGCAAGAGTTAAGAGTCGGTAGTCGGTAGTCTATAGTCAATAGTCAATAGTCAATAGTGAAAACACTGGAGTGGATGAGAATATTGTAATTTGCGAAAAATAATTTTTTTTGAACTCTGAACTCTGAACTCTGAACTCTGAACTCTGAACTCTGAACTCTGAACTCTGAACTCTGAACTCTGAACTCTGAACTCTGAA
>JAYVGA010000060.1:0-2240 GCA_043772635.1 Chitinophagaceae bacterium | reverse complement strand
AAGTAAGAATTCAGCTATTGCAAAGTGTTGGTTTATGTAAAGGGTTCTTTGCAAACAAAAGTAAAAGATTCATTTGCTCCATCAGCCTAATTGCATATTCACTTGTAAACAGCTTTTCAACAATTTTAAATTTTTATAGCCCACTTTAAATATTTACATTTAGAAATCTGCTTTTTCAATATCCTTGAATAAATACCTGACTGCTTATTCTATTTCATTGCTTATGAGAGGCTGTCCAGTTTACTTATTTTACTTTTAATATTTATGTATGAAATTTTTTATTATTTCCCTGTTGGGTTGTTTTACTTTTCAATTGCTCACAGCACAAAACTGTTTCATTAAAAATGTAACGATAATAGATACCCGTACTGGCAAGCCCCTGGCGGGGCAAAGTGTTTTCATTGAAAACGGCTATATCAAAAGCATTGATAAAACTAAAAACAGTAAAGAGCCAGCCAACACAAACGTAATAGATGGAAGCGGTAAATTCCTTATGCCAGGTATGGCAGATGCACATATTCATTTTTTTCAATCGGGAGGAATTTACACCCGGCCTGATGTGATAGATCTGCGTAAAAAAATGCCTTATGAAAAGGAAGAAGCTTTTGGGCTAAAAAATGCCTCAGATTACTTGCAGCGATACCTACGGCTGGGCATTACCACGGTGATAGATGTGGGCGGCCCCTTTGCCAATTTTACCATCAGGGATTCTATAAGCAAAACCATTACGGCTCCCAATGTATTGGTAACCGGCCCGCTTTTTTCTATGATAGAAGATGATTTTTTTGGCAAGGATAAACCCATTGAAAAAATAACTACACAAACAGAAGCCGATGCATTGTTTAATAAAATGATAGTGCGCAAACCAGACTTTATAAAAATATGGTACATAGCAGATGCGGCTAATCCCCCAGAAAAAAACTTTGCACTGGTAAAATACATTGCTGATAAAACACATGCACAGGGATTAAAATTAGCCGTGCATGCCACCGAACTTAAAACAGCACAACTGGCCGTGGATGCGGGTGCCGACATACTGGTACACAGTGTGGATGATGCCCTGGTGCCCGATGATTTTGTAAAAAAATTAAAAGAAAAAAACGTCACTTATATTCCCACGCTAATTGTAAGTATTAATTATTTTAAAAGCCTTTCTGGCAATTTACCCAATCACCCACAAGACCTTGCATGGGCCAATGCATTTACTTATGGTTCGCTTACAGACCCAGAAGCATGGGACAGCAGCAGCTTGCCGCCTCTCTTAAAAATGATTCGCAAAATGAACATTCCAGACCGGGAACTGCAATCGGTGAAAACGATGCAAACCAATCTGAAAAAATTATATGACGCAGGAATAAACATTGCCTCCGGAACTGATGCGGGCAATATTGGTACCATGCATGCATCCTCTTACCTGCAGGAGCTGGAGGCCATGCATCTGGCTGGGCTAAGCAATGCTGCCATATTAAAAGCCAGCACCATAAATGTGGCCACAGGTTTTGGAAAAGAAAAAAGCTGGGGCAGCATAGAAAAAGGAAAGATGGCCGACCTGGTATTGCTAAATAAAAATCCGCTGGAGGATTTACAAAATCTAAGCAGCATAGAAATTGTTTTTAAAGCGGGCAAAATTTTAATGGCCGATTCTATCCTGCACGAAACGCCGGAAGCCATAGTGCAGCGGCAACAGAATGCCTACAATGCCCACAACATAAATGCTTTTATGGATACTTATGCAGATGATATTGAACTCTATGATTATCCTGCTACCTTATTTACCAAGGGAAAAGAAACTATGAGAAAAGTATATGAAGGCATGTTTAAGCAGGTATCTAATTTGTATTGCCAGGTTGAAAGCCGCATTGTTATAGGCAATAAAATTATTGACAAAGAAAAAGTGAGAGTGGGTACTCAAACCGTTGCTGCGGTGGCTGTGTATGAAGTGGAAAAAGGGAAGATTAAAAAAATAACATTTATAAAATAAAATTGCTGGTACATTATTTTATTAAAAATATGACTGCAGATAAAAAACCTGTAGTCATTTTTATTTATTAACTCTTTGCTGGCAAAGCCAGAACGAAAAGGGTTTAGAAGATTTGAGATTTAGAAGTTTAGCAGGAGTTTTTAAATTTTAAACCTTTTGCTTTTTTTAATAAGAGTTGATTTGTTAGATTCTAAACTCTAAACCTCTAAATAATTACTTACACCAGCTACATACAAATTTGCTCAGTGTTACTTGCAAT
>JAYVGA010000059.1:0-6166 GCA_043772635.1 Chitinophagaceae bacterium | reverse complement strand
GAATATAAAAGAGCATTACCCTGGTACGAAAAAGCAGTGAATATGCCCGGCAGTAAAAATGTTTGGATGTACGAACTGGGTTTATTGTATTACAACAACAATGATTATAAAAATGCGGTAACGGCTTTTAATAAAGCAGCGGCCAATGGGTACGAACAAAAAAACGATTTTAATGAAAACCTGGGATATGCTTCTTTATATGCCGGCGATTTTGAAAAAGGAGAACAGCTGTTGCTGGATATTTTAAAAAGAAAACCAAACAACACTACTTTGCTAAGAGATATGTCGGAAGTATTTTACCAGCAAAAGCAATACGACAAATCTTTGCAATACAGCCAGAAGCTGATGGAGATTGATGCAAAAGATGGCAAGGCATTGTACCAGGCGGGTTTGTGTTTTATTAAAAAAGGACAGAAAGACCGTGGGCAGCAAATGTGCGATAAAGCTATAGAAATGGATCCTTCTTTAAGTAACCTCAGAAAAAAGAAAGAGATGATGGGCATGTAATGCAGCCCCGATTTTTATTTATAAAACCCTTGCTAACTTGAGATACCCTAAAAACACAAAAACAGCAGACAGCTCACTGGTGAGCCAACTGGTAACTATACAGGAGCTTAATGCCATGAGCGAATTTATCCGGAATTTTAAAATGAAGTATGCACCCAAAAAAGGGATGCGCACAAGAAAAAAGAAATAGCGTACTAACCCACCCATAATATACATCAGAGCCGGAACATTGTTTCCGGCTTTGTTGTAACCGTTAATATTTAGAATTACAAAGAGAACAAATATAAAAGGATAACAAAGGGGAAAGGTAAATGCTATTTCTTTCTTATTCTTTTTCTCTTTTGCTTTTGTTCTCTTAGCTTTAGGGAAACGCCTGTCCGAAATTTTTATTTTTTTGCAAAGAGAACAAAGAGAAAAGGAGAACAAAGGTTGAATTGTAAAAAATATCCTGCTGCATGGCCGCATAAAATTGGGCGGCTTTACAGTTACAAAAAAAATGATTCCATGATTTTCAATCAAGGTGTACCTGCAATAAAACTATCATATAAATAATACTGTCACTTAGTTTTTAATACGCAAATGATTGTGCCGTTAAGCGTTTGGTATCAAATAAATATTTATCTTCCAATCCTAATAACGCAGCTAAAAAACTTGCTTATGAATATTAAGTTCCGATTGATTGTAATGAATTTTCTGCAATTTTTTATCTGGGGTTCCTGGCTTATTTCTATTGGGAATTATTTAGGAGGTACACTGCATTTTACCAATACTCAAATTGGGGCTGTATTTTCCACCTTGGGCATAGCTTCTTTATTTATGCCTGCACTAATGGGCATTATAGCCGATAAATGGCTGAATGCAGAAAGGGTTTTAGGGCTTTGTCATTTAATAGGAGCAGGTATGCTGGTATGGGCATCTACCATTACCGATCCTAATATGTTTTTTTGGGTAATGCTGCTCAATTCTATGTTTTATATGCCCACGATTGCATTGAACAATACGGTTTCTTATATTGTACTGGAGCAAAAGGGATTTAATATCGTTAAGGATTTTCCACCCATTAGAGTTTGGGGTACTATTGGTTTTATAGCGGCTATGTGGATTGTTGATATTTGCGGATGGAAATCCACTAATACACAACTAATATTTAGTGCTGTTTCTGCTTTGAGTCTTGGCATTTATGCATTTACAATGCCAGCATGTCCCCCTGTTAAATTAAATACAGAGAAGTCCTTATTTTCTTCAATGGGCCTGGACGCATTTATTTTATTTAAGCAGAGAAAAATGTTTATTTTCTTTTTATTTGCAATGTTTTTGGGAGCAGCATTACAAATCACCAATGCATTTGGAGGAAGATTTTTGGACAGTTTTGCTTCTACCCATCCTGATTCTTTTGGTGTAAAGCATCCCATTTTACTGCTGTCCATTTCGCAGATTTCCGAAACCCTTTTTATTCTTACCATCCCTTTCTTTTTGCACAAGTTTGGAATTAAAAAAGTAATGATGATAAGTATTGTGGCCTGGGTTTTACGGTTTGGTTTGTTTGCCATTGGAGACCCCGGCAGTGGGTTATACCTGCTCATACTTTCCATGATTATTTATGGCATGGCTTTCGACTTTTTTAATATCTCTGGTTCTTTGTTTGTAGAAAATGAAGCGCCAACAAATATGCGGGCAAGTGCGCAGGGTTTATTTATGTTCATGACAAATGGTATAGGAGCAATGTGTGGTGGATACGGGGCTGGCTTAGTAGCTGATTACTTTACCACAAATGGAGTTACAGACTGGCAGAGCACCTGGTTTGCATTTGCAGGCTATGCATTGGTACTGGCAGTTATTTTTCCGTTGGTGTTTAAGTATAAGCATGATGTTGTAAATATGAAAACAGCACATGGCTAAATATGGAGCTTATAATTAAAATATAATTAAAAAATACCCTGCATGTTTTGTGTGGGATTTTTTTGTACAGCTGCATTGTAAAACTCTCTGCATTTTTATTGGCTTATTATTTGATTTTATTCAATATAAAAAAATACTATGGCTAAAATAAAAAAAGCTGCGGCTAAAAAAACTACTGCAAAAAAAACTGATGATCCGTGCTGGAAAGGTTATAAGAAAGTAGGGAATAAAACTAAAAACGGTAAATCGGTTCCTAACTGTGTACCCACAAAAGGAAAATAACACAACAAGATAATTTAATAAAAATGGTTCCTTTTTTTACCTGAGATTTTGATACAATGGAAAGAAAAAACAGCCTGCTTTAATAAATGCTCCTTTATATACTGCTGACGGGATGCTACGCCCGATTGAAGCGGTTACCCCGGTGAGGGATATGTTTGTTGGCCTGTGCCGGAGTAATAGCGAAAAGCGGGACCACTGTTCAATAAAGGATATTAGCCTGCGTTCTAAATAAAAAATAACGTAAGATAAATTGATAAAAGAAACACGGGATAAAACCCAACATGCTGAAGGAACATTACAAAACAAAAACCCTCTGCATGGCAGAGGGTTTTACAGTAAAATTCTTTTTGATTATTTGTGCGCCTCAATCTTTTTTACAAAGTTTGCTTTGGGTTGTGCTCCTACCAGCTTATCTACCACTTCGCCGTTTTTTACAAACAGGATAGCGGGTATACTGGTGATGCCGTAGTTCATAGAAACCTGTGGGTTATGGTCTACATTAACTTTTCCGATAGTTACTTTGCCATCGTATTCTTTGGCCAGTTCTTCTATAACCGGCCCAATTGCACGGCATGGGCCACACCATTCTGCCCAAAAATCTATTACCGATAATTTATCTGAATCCAAAACTTCTGTTTTAAAGTTTGCATCTGTGAGTTCAAGTGCCATATATGTATTGTTTAATAGTTTATAAATTAGCTGCTACCACTGACCACTGACCACTGACCACTGACCACTGACCACTGACCACTGACCACTGACCACTGACCCAAACAGATTGCAAATTTATGGCCATAATGATTAGCATTGCAGAATGACATATCCACATTCTATTGTGGCAGTGTGAACAGGCAGAAACGTCAGGCTTTATACTTGCGAAGGGAATGGGATGTTTAAAAATAAACTTTGTCTGCAATACCTGGTTCTAAATGAAAATAACCAATAATGGTATTTAGTCCGTAATTTTTATGGTTGCATTTAGTTTTTTTGGAAATTATCTTTATATGCTAAAAATTATTTGCCATGTACCAGATAAGAGATGTATTTAAGGCAAAGCCCGGGAGGGCCAAAGACCTTGTAAAAATGTTTAAGCAAGCAGTTCCGCATTTTGAAAAAACGGAGGGAGCGAAAAATTTTAAAGTGCTTACAGATATTGTAAGCACTTACTGGACCGTGGTGATGGAATCGGAAACGGATGATATAGGCAGTTTTATTAACAATCTACGGTCTGCTACCATGAGTGATGAATTAAAAGACATTATGAAGGGTTATATGGATTGTGTAGAGGGAGGGCATAGGGAAATATTTATGGTTGAATAAATGTTTGGTTATTATTAACTTTTGTGAAGCCTTTATTTAAAGGGCTTTTAATACTTTATAATCTAAACCTTATACGTTTTAGCTTTTTAAAATGTAACAGAATTATACTTATTCATCGCTCAGCCCGTTAAAACATTCACATCAAGATAACTGTGTTCGTTAAGAAAAATAGCCAGCTCATCATTCATCTTAAAACCATTTTCTATAGTGTACATACTCACTTTATGATCTTTTAGTTTATCATGAATGTTAAACTTAATAGACGATTTGCCTGGATGCTCCCTGATGTTATTGTCTATAAAATTTATAAATTCTTCATCTATAAATTCCGGATCTGTTTCTATAACCAGTTGTTTGGTAAGGGTAGATTTTACCGTTTCCAGCAGGTGAAGTTTAGTAAAATTAAATTCATACTCGCCCTGTTTGTAGCGCTTTTCTCTAAAGCCGCCCTCTACCATAATAATCATTCCTTTTTCCAGGTAGTTCAGGTATTTTACATAATCTTCCTGCCACAGAAAAAAATCTGTTTTGCCTGTAAAATCTTCTATAAATAACACCCCATAATTTTTCCCGGTTTTGGTAAGCCGGTGCTGTGCATCTACCACCAGCCCTGCCAGGCGAAAAGATTTGGATGTAGGTGTACCTTCTACTGCATTTTTTACTTCCAGGAAATCGGCAATGGGCGTAATGTTGTAATGCTTTAATTCAAACTTAAAATTATCCAGCGGGTGGCCGCTCATGTACATACCCGTTACTTCTTTTTCAAAATCGAGCTGCTCTATCAGCTGCCAGGGCGGGCAGGGCAATAATTTTGGCGGCACAATATCGGGCATCTGCAAATCGCCAAAGAGGGTATTACTGGTGCTGGCCGAATTGGATTGATACACCGAGCCAAATTTTACAATTTTTTCCAGCGCCAGCACATCGCCGGGAGCAGTATAAAAATACTGCGCCCGGTGCATTTCTTTAAAACAATCAAACGTACCGCTGTAAATTAAACTCTCCAAAGATTTTTTGCTTACGGCACGCAGGTTTACCCGCTTTACCAAATCAAAAACATCTTTAAACAGCCCGTGCTTGTTTCTTTCTTCAATAATATTTTCTATAGCATTTTCGCCACAACCTTTAAGGCCACTAAAACCAAAACGGATTTCGCCTTTTTTATTTACGGCAAAACCATTTTGCGATTCATTAATATCCGGCCCCAGTACTTTTAATCCCATGCGCTTACACTCCTCCATAAAAAAAGTAATTTTTTCTATACTGCCTGCATGGTTAAGCACTGCTGCCATATATTCGCTGGGGTAGTGGGCTTTTATGTAAGCCGTTTGATAAGCCACAAATGCGTAACAGGTACTGTGCGATTTATTAAAAGCGTATTGTGCAAAGGCTTCCCAATCGGTCCATATTTTTTCCAGTTTATCTTTCGGGTGTCCCTTGGCGGTAGCACCATCTATAAACTGCACTTTCATTTTATCCAGTACATGTTTTTGTTTTTTACCCATGGCCTTGCGCAGCACATCTGCATCGCCCTTGCTAAAGCCACCCAGCTTTTGGCTAAGCAGCATCACCTGCTCCTGGTAAACGGTAATGCCATAAGTTTCTTTTAAAAACTCTTCCATATCGGGCACGTCGTAACTAACAATTTCACGCCCGTGCTTGCGTGCAATAAACTGCGGAATATAACTCATGGGCCCTGGCCGGTACAGGGCGTTCATGGCAATGAGGTCATCAAATTTATCGGGTTTTAGTTCCCGTAAATATTTTTGCATACCCGCACTTTCAAACTGAAAGGTAGCGTTGGTATCGCCCTGCTGGTATAGCTTATAGGTTTTTTCATCATCCAATGGAATATCGTCAATAGCAATGCTTACATCATGATTTTGTTTGATGAGCATCAATGCAGTCTTTAATATACTAAGGGTTTTTAATCCCAGAAAATCCATTTTAATTACACCGGCTTCTTCAATTATTTTTCCTTCGTACTGGGTAATCAGCAATTCAGATTCTTTTGATGTTGCAACGGGTATAATATCCGTTAAATCTTTTGGCGCAATGATAATGGCAGAGGCATGTATGCCGGTATTTCGCACAGAGCCTTCCAGTATTTCCGCTTCATGGAGTATGGTACTGTGGAGGTCTTTGCCACTATAAATCT
>JAYVGA010000058.1:0-9362 GCA_043772635.1 Chitinophagaceae bacterium | reverse complement strand
TGGCGTAAATTATTAAAATCTATACCCTTGCCATTATCATGAATGGTAAGGGATAAACCTTCGGGTTCTTTGTTTAAAGCTATCCTTACTTCTGTAGCATTGCTGTGCTTTACAATATTTTGCAAGGCTTCCTTCATCACTAAAAAAATATTTCTGCGAATGGTGCCATTTACAATAAATTCCGGCAATCTTTCCGGGATGTTAATTATGGGTTTTATGCCCGTGCTGTCCAGGTATTCTGTAGTATAACTTCTTATATAAGCTACCATATTGCCCAGGCTATCATTCTGGCTGCTCATACTCCATATAATGGCGTTCATATTATTAATGAGTTCATCGGCAGAGGAAGAAATTTTTTCTATCTCCGGAATAATATTATCTCCGGCCTTGCTTTTTGCCAGTTCGCTGTAAAGGCGGATAGATGTCATACCGGCACCAAGATCATCATGCATATCGGCACTTATCCTGTTTCTTTCTTCCTGCTGTGCTTTATAAACAGTAAGCTCACTTTTATAAGTTTGTTTTTCTGCATCCAGCTTTAAAGCTTCCTGTTCTTTAATTTTTAAAATAAGTTCCTGCCTGTTTTTGTAAAAAAGTCCCAGTAAAAAAAATATTACAGAAGCAATAACACCTAACTGGTAATAAAAAAAAGAAGAATAAAAAATACTGGTAACTACAGCACCCTTTATTCCCAGGATAAGTGAAATGCCGGAAAACATAATTTGGAGAGAAGCGCCTATTGCCAGGTAATTCATAAGCCGGTCTTTTACCATACAGGCATACACAATAAAAACCAGCCCGGATAAGAGTAAAAAAATCTTTACGGTATTTACAAAATTAATTTCAAAGGCATAATTATTAACACCAAAATGCAGAAAGGTATACATGATAATAATACCTGCTATCATCCAGCATACGGTTTTTAAAAACCTGTCAAGTTTTGGATATTTTTCCCTGGCGTTTAAAAATTTCTTTGTAAAAATCAGGTAAAAAACCATTCCGCTCATCATAAGTAAAAACTCCAGGTAGCTGGTATAAAAACCCTTAAGCCAACTGCTGTTTTTAAAAAAATAGGCCGTAAAAAATATTACAGATGACATGCAAAAAGAGTAAAGCGTATTATATAAAAACTCTGTTTTTTTTGTGATGATGTAATTGAGCAGGGTTATAAGCATCATCATAATAAGCATACCACTAAAAATAAGGCCCACTGTTTTACGGTAGTCCTGTGTGCCAAATATCTGATCTTTAAATAAATTAAAATGGTTTGGATGTATAAGATAAAAGCTCAGCTGATTTGTATAACTCTTAAAAAAATGAGCTTTTAAAATATACTCCACAGTTTGGTTGGGATTAATTTTTATCAGCGCAAAACCAGATGAGGCAGTTGGTATGGGCTGCTCTGTAAAAACCCCGCCATTAGTACTGCTGTATAAATTTAATTGTTGGTATAACCTGCCGGGATAAATGTAGAAGGACCTGGCATAGGTGCTGTTATTTAAAAGTTTAAAGCGCAGGTAAAAAGCAGAGGATACAATTTTTGAAGGAATTTTATCTTTGCGGGCAAATTGCTGCAATGGAAAAAATGCAGCTTCCTCAACCCCGGAAAGCGATTTTTTCCCGGAGCTGTCAATAAAAAGTAAAATGGGTTTTTCTAACTGCTTTATGCTGGTTAAAGAATCTGTATTAATTATAGCAGCATTAAAAGAAGATTGCGCACTTGCCCTAAACAGGCAGGTTAAAAATAAGACTATGAAAAGAAATTTTTTCAAAAAAAGCAGCTTTACTGTCAAACCTACATAAATTCGTTCAAACTGCATATTTAAAAAATGACCGTACATTAATATGCAGGCAGTATTTATTTATCTTTGTTACTAATGGCCAATAAAGTAAAATTAATTAAAGCAAATACAAAAGCAGCAGCATCGCTAAAGCAGGAAAAGGAAGAAACCTTAGAGATAAAGGAATTCCTTAAGGATGAACGTACCCATAAAATTGCAGGAAGCATATGCATTCTTTTTGCCATTCTTTTTTTTATAGCTTTTACCTCTTATTTATTTACCTGGGATGAAGACCAGGATAAAGTATTTAAAGATGGCTATAAACTTTTATTGGGCACCGATACCAAAGTTTCTAACCTTATGGGAACTTTTGGCGCTTTCATTTCTCACTTTTTTATATACAGGGGTTTTGGGGTAGCTTCTTATCTTATCTGCACTTTCTTTTTTATTACAGGGGTTAATTTATTTTTTGGCAAAAAAATATTTTCTGTAAGCCGTAATATAAAATACCTCATTCTTGGGCTGCCGCTGATAAGTGTTACCGCATCAGTATTTATGAGTGGTAATGCGTTTGCATGGGGTGGTGCCGTAGGCGATATGTGCAAAGATTATCTCTTTAAAGCCATTGGCAAAATTGGCACACTGCTTATCATTGGCGTGTCTTTCCTGGCCTATATTATCTGGCGCTTTAATCCCTCATTTAATATGCCTGCAAAAAAGGAAAACAATACTGAAGCCGTACAATCGGAAGAAGATATTGCAGGCGGCCCAACAGAAGATGAAGATGATGAAGAAGACATTAGATCTGCAGCAAAAGCAAATGCACTAAAAGGAAATGCAGGGTTGATGAATGATGTGCCAGATCAGTCTCCAAAATTTAATCATGAGCTTACCATTATAGAAAAAGAAGAGGAGCCGGCAGCGCAAAAATATTCCAACAAAAATGCAGACCAGCTTTTGCATAATTTAACGCCTGCGGATAACGATGCAGAGCCAGCATTTACAGCAGCAAAAAATACGCCCCCTGTTTTTTCTAATGCACCGGCACTGGAACTGGAAATTAAAACGGCAGAAGAAAAATTATCAGAAGAAGCATTGCCCATGACGGCAGAAAAAGTGCAGCAGTTAAATCCCTATGATCCCATTCTTGATTTGCGGGATTATAAATATCCATCACTGGACTTACTGGAAAATCATGGCAGCGAAAAAATAGTGCAGGATCCCAATGAACTGGAGAATAATAAAAACCAGATCATCACCACACTTAAAAATTACGATATTAATATTCAAAAAATATCTGCCACTGTAGGGCCCACGGTTACGTTGTATGAAATTATTCCCGCTGCCGGTGTACGCATAAGCCGTATAAAAAACCTGGAAGATGATATTGCTCTTAGCCTTGCTGCCCTGGGTATCCGCATTATTGCACCCATACCCGGTAAAGGTACTATTGGCATAGAAGTTCCCAATGCAAGAAAAACCATTGTGAGCATGAAGACGCTGCTGATGTCGGAAAAATTTCAAAAAAATAATTTCTCTTTACCCATAGCCATTGGTAAAAAAATAGATAACGAAAACTTTATTGTAGACCTGGCAAGTATGCCGCATCTGCTGATGGCCGGTGCCACAGGGCAGGGTAAATCGGTGGGGCTAAATGCCATCCTTGTTTCGCTGCTGTATAAAAAACATCCATCGCAGTTAAAATTTGTTTTGGTAGATCCTAAAAAAGTGGAGCTGAGTATTTATAAAAAAATTGAGCGGCATTTTTTGGCCAAGCTGCCCGGCGAAGAAGACGCCATAATAACAGATACCAAAAAAGTAGTGCACACCCTTAATGCGCTTTGTATTGAAATGGATAACCGGTACGACCTTTTAAAAGAAGCCGGTTGCAGAAACATTAAAGAGTACAACGAAAAATTTGCTTCAAGAAAACTAAATCCTGAAAAAGGCCACCAGTACCTGCCATTTATTGTGCTGGTGGTAGATGAATTTGCCGACCTTATAATGACGGCAGGTAAAGAAGTTGAAATGCCCATTACCCGCCTGGCACAGCTGGCAAGGGCAATTGGTATACACCTTATCATTGCCACGCAAAGGCCATCGGTAAATATTATTACGGGTACCATTAAGGCTAACTTTCCGGCACGTATTGCATTTAAAGTGAGCAGTAAAATAGACAGCCGTACTATTTTGGATAGTGGCGGAGCAGAACAACTGATAGGTAAAGGCGATATGCTGATTAGTTATAATGGAGAAGTGGTGAGGCTGCAGTGTGCTTTTGTAGATACACCCGAGGTAGATAAAATTGTAGATTTTATTGGCGAGCAGAGAGGCTACCCCGATGCATTCCTGCTGCCGGAATACATAGATGAAAAAGAAATGGAAGGAAAAGATTTTGATGTAAATAATAAAGATGCCCTGTTTGAAGATGCTGCAAGACTTATTGTAAGCAGCCAGAGCGGCAGCACTTCTTTACTGCAGCGCCGCATGAAGCTGGGTTATAACCGTGCAGGGCGCCTGATGGATCAACTGGAAGCAGCGGGCATTGTGGGTGCAAGCCAGGGGAGCAAAGTAAGGGATGTGCTTATAAAAACAGATGCAGATTTGCAACAGTATTTGAATGAGATGTAGAGCCCTAAATCCCTAAAGGGACTTTTACTTTCGTTTTGAAAAATTATATTTATATCCATTATTTATACATCCGATATAGTTCTAAGATAAATTTTAATGTCAAAATTTTTAATAGCAGGATTGGGTAATATTGGCAATGAATATGCCAACACAAGGCATAATATTGGCTTTGATGTGCTACATGCTTTTGTAACCAAACATGGGGGAACTTTTAATGTGGACAGGCTTGCCTATATGGCCCAGGTAAAATGGAAGGGTAAATTATTTATCTGCATATGCCCCACTACTTTTATGAACCTGAGCGGCCGTGCTTTTAAATATTGGGTAGATAAAGAAAAAATACTGTTGCAAAATACCCTAACCATTGTAGATGATCTTGCTCTTCCGCTGGAAAAACTGCGGCTGCGGGGAGCCGGAAGTTCTGCTGGCCATAATGGCCTTAAAGATATTCAAAACAGTATGGGTACCGATGCCTACCCTAAGCTGCGGTTTGGCATAGGAAATGAGTATCCAAAGGGGATGCAGGCCGATTTTGTACTGAGCAAGTGGCGCAAAGAAGAAATACCCCTGGTAAAATATAAAATAGATAAAGCTGTGGAAGCTATTGAGAGTTTTGCTGCCATTGGGCTGGATAAGACCATGAGCATGATTAATAATATTAATTTCGATATGAAAGAATAAAATAAAGTCTATTCTTTTTATAATTTGTTTTTCTTTATTTTCGTTGTATAAAAACCCAACACCCATAATAAAACTGGCTTTGTATGAAGATAATATGTATAGGAAGAAATTATGCTGAGCACGCTAAAGAGCTTGGCAATGAGATACCGGATGAGCCCGTTATCTTTATGAAACCCAAGAGCGCACTACTGCAGTCGCATACGCCTTTTTATTATCCTGAGTTTACCAACGAACTTCATTACGAATGTGAACTGGTGCTAAGGGTTTGCAAAAACGGCAAATATATACAGGAAAGGCATGCCTCCAATTATTACAACGGTATTACTGCAGGTATAGATTTTACAGCAAGAGACCTGCAGGATGAAGCAAAGAAAAAAGGCCTTCCCTGGGAAAAATCCAAAGCTTTTGATAACTCTGCAGCCGTAGGTAAATTCATAGATATTACCCCGGAGATAAATAAAAAAAATATTAATTTTAGTTTACTGAAAAATAAAGAACTGGTACAAAAAGGTAATTCGGGCCAGATGATTTTTAGCTTTGATGCCATTATTGCCAATATCTCTAATTACTTTTCTTTAAATATTGGCGATATTATTTTTACAGGTACCCCCGCAGGTGTAGGTGAGTGTGTGGTGGGAGATGAGCTGGAACTTTTTATAGAAGATAAAAGCATGCTGGCTTTTGAAATAAAATAAACGATCTGGTATATATAAATCAACTATGCCCCTTTTACCTGTAAAAGGGGCTTTTTGATGGGTGGTCGGTACCGCAGGTCAGACCACCAGAGTTTGGTCTGCAGGTCTGACCTGCGGTACCGGCCTGCAGAGTGCCGACCTACAGCGCTTTAATCTTCATAAAAATTTATAAGGCTTGCAAAATAAACTTCATTCCATCCCTCTACAATTTCGTCATAAGCTTCATCCGGAATGTTGGTATGCCTCAGCTCTGCAGAAGTACCCTGCTTATGCGGATGAAGTAACAGGGTAACAATTGATGCTTCTTCCTGCTCTCCAAAATACCATTGCTGCACAATTTTTTTTCCGGCTTCAAAAGAAATATTTTTTCCTTCTATGCTGCCTTCCCACAAAGAAAATTCGCTGCCCGGTTCTGTGCTCATGGTAGCAGGGTCGCCGGTCCATAACTGCAGCGTGGCGGGGTTGGTTAATGCTATAAACACTTCCTCTGGGCTGGCACCTATAATGTAATAATTTTTGTAATCTTTCATTTGCTTATTTTTTTACCACGATTGGCAGATGGGAAAAAGAGAATTTGCTTTTATACTCCGCAAGGGGTAAAACAGTGAATTTTATTTAGCTGATAATCTTAAAATCCAATCTGTATTTTAATTTATAACGCAATTAAAGATCCCCAATGGTTTTAAGTACAAGAGGGCGATGCAACGATGATGCCCATTGCTTCATTGCCCGGACAAAAAAAATCTAATTCACGTTTTCATCTATAGCTAAGTATAAAACCGGTTTATTTTATTGCCACAGATTCGCTGACTTGCCTTCCAGCAGGCAGGTTTAATCTGCAGATCTGTGGCAGTTTATTTTACTTATTACCGGCATAAATTTTTTGTACTTCCTCCAGCTTCGTTATAAAAATACTTCTGCCATGTGTGCCCACTACCAATTCATTTTCTCTTGCCTGTATTACCAAATCATGAATGGGCACATTGGGCAGGTTATGGCTCATGTTCATAAAACTTTGGCCACGGTTAAAAGAAGTGTACAATCCGTTATCGGTACCCACATAAATAATGTTTTCCTGTTTAGGGTCTTCTGTAATAACATTCACCGGTTCTGCAGGCAGGTTTTTACCAATGGCTGTCCAGGTTTCGCCGTAGTCTTCACTTACAAAAACATAAGCCGCAAAATTATCATTGCGGTAGCCGTTTAATGTAGCATACACCCTGGATAATTTGTGTTGTGATGCTCTTACCCTGCTCACATATAAACCCTGAGGCAGCTTTTTGCTTATTAACGCCCAGGTATAGCCGCCATCTTTGCTCACCTGTATATTGCCATCATCGGTACCAATATATATCAACCCAAACTTTAATGCCGATTCGCTGATACAGGTAAACGTACCAAAAGGAATATCGCCTTCTTTTTTGCCATTGGTTAAATCTCCGCTTAGGGTTTCCATGGTTTCTGCCCTGTTCATACTGCGGTGAAAACGGTTGCTGCCGTAATACAAAATATCCGGGTTGTGTTTGCTTAGAAGAATAGGCGTTTGCCAGTTGTACCTAAAAGCTGTTGCACCTAAATCGTGCATGGGCCTTATGGAAATCCCCCTGCCACCATCTATACTTTTGCGGCTGTAATAGCCAAATTGAAAACCACTGTACAGGGTTTTATTATCCCTGGTATCTATTTGTACCTGCATGCCATCGCCGCCACCCATTCTCTTCCACGGGTAAGGGTTTTCATAATTCCACTGGTCTGTGTCTTTGCTGGCAGATGATGCATACCATACCCCGTTATCCTGCAGACCGCCGTATACATTATAAGGTTTTGCATTATCGGTAGCAATATTATAAAACTGGCCTACTGCAGGAGTGTTGGCTTTAAACCAATGATCGCCGTTATCGTAGGTAACATTGCAGCCACCATCATTACCTGCTACCCAGTGGTTATTATTTTTTGGATTTATCCAGCAGGTATGCCAGTCGGCATGGGTAGATACTTTATCTTTTGTAACAAATGTTTTTCCGCCATCGGTACTCACCTGCAAATCAAAACCCAGTATTACCAGTTTGTTTTCATCATCTGCAGCCACGGCAAGTTTTCCAAAATAATATCCATAAGTATTGTACAGCTGCAGGCCTTTGCTGTTTGCTTTTTTCCAGCTCATTCCTGCATCATCGCTGCGGTACACTTCGCAACCAATAACAGGTGTTTCAAACAAAGCAGTATTGGCATTAAAAAGATAATCATATATAGCAGCAGGTTTTATAGAATCTTCTTTTATTAATTTTTTTACAGATACCGCCCTGTATTTTTCAGCAAAATCATTATCAATAAAAAAGCTGTCTAATTTATTATCATCCATCAATAAAAAAATTTCTTTGCTGATGTTTTTAAAATCTTTTAAAACATAATTGGTATCTGCTTTTTTTTGTACCGTATCGGGGCGGTTGTTTTGGTTGTCTACCACGGCATACAGTACAGAGGGGTTGGAGGGGGCCACAGCAACACCCATTCTTCCAATACCATTACCTGTGGGAAGACCCGAAGCAGGAGTTGAAATTAATTTCCAGGTATTGCCGCCATTGCTGCTTTTATACATGCCAGAAGTTTTACCGGCTTCCTCAAAGTTCCAGGCACGGCGGGTGCGGTACCAGGCACATGCATACAATTCATCAGGATTTTTTGGGTTGATGTCCATTTCTATTACACCCGTGTTATCATCTATCTTTAAAGAATGTATCCAGGTTTTTCCACCATCGGTAGTTTTATACACGCCTCTATCTTTGTTGGGAGAATAAAGATGGCCCACAGCGGCTACCCATGCAATATTATCATCTGAAGGGTGCAAAATAATTTTTCCGATATGATGGCTTTCGGGCAGGCCAAGGTATTGCCAGTTTTTACCGTTATCACTGCTTTTATAAATGCCAATGCCGGCGTAAGAGCTGCGGCTGCTGTTGCTTTCTCCGGTGCCCACCCAAATTGTTTTACTGCTCCAGTTTACGGCAATATCGCCAATAGTATAAGCAGCTTCTTTTTCAAAAATGGGTACCAGGCTCTGGCCATTGTTGGTGCTGTGCCAAAGGCCCCCACTGGCATATGCTACATAAAACTCTGCAGGGTTTGCAGGGTTTGCCTCTACATCTACCACACGGCCGCTCATATTAGAAGGGCCTATATTACGGTATTTAATATTTTTTAAAAGGCTGTCCTGGTTTAAAATTTTTCTTTGCTGCAACCCTGCCATTCTTTCGGCTGCGGTACTGGACTTTACCTGCGCAAGGGCATAATTAACATTTATACAAATAAGAAAAAGGGTAATTTTGAAAGCAATATTTTTTATCATTTTGAGTTGTATCATTAATGGTTAATAAAACAGATAAGTAAATGAAACATTTAAAAATACATCAATTGTGGGTTATAGCAATCGGGCTCTTTTTGTTTGTACAAAATTCTGCAGCGCAATACAAAGAATTTAAATTAACTGCTACCGGAGATACCATTAATGCCATTACAAAAGATGGGTTAAAAAAGGGCAGATGGGTAATAAAAGTTGCGGAGCTAAGAGGTGAGC
>JAYVGA010000057.1:0-5372 GCA_043772635.1 Chitinophagaceae bacterium | reverse complement strand
CCATAACTGCCTGCCACAATTAATGCATGCCCGTAAGTTCCTTTATGGGCAAATTTTTTTCGGGGCCTGTATATTTGTTGTATAAGCTCTTTATCAATTAAAGTAAAATTTGTTTCTTCTTCTGTTTCAAATTTTTTGTGCAAACAAATTTTTATAATATGCACTTCACCAATGGCCTCCTCATTTTCCGGCAGTAAAAAACAGGTTTTATATATTTCAAAACTCAGAGTATGGCTTGCCTTTATGGTAGTGAGTTCTTTACAGCTTTTATCTGCAAACATACCCGACGGAATATCTATAGAAATTACAAAAGCGTTTGATTGGTTAATATGGTTAACTACTTCAGCAGTCAAACCCTCTAATGGTTTATTTAGCCCTGTACCAAAAATTGCATCTATAATAATATCGCTGCTATCTATTAAAGGCAATGCAGCACCCTGCTGTAAAAAAATAACCTGGGTAGTAATGCTGTGCAGCCGCTGCAGGTTGGTTTCAAAATCTTCTGTGGCTTTATTGCCGGCATCTAAAATGTAAACGGTTGCCCTGTAATTATTCTCCAGTAATTTTCTTGCTATAACCAAACCATCTCCGCCATTGTTTCCTTTGCTGCAAAATATTTTTATATGCTTTTCTTTTATATCAATGTTTTGGGCAGCAGGTAAAAGCAGATGTTGTTCTATCCAGCTAAAGCATGCTGTGGCTGCCCGTTCCATTAAATGGATAGATAACACAGGCTCATGCTTTATGGTATAAGCATCCCAATTTTTTATTTGCTGTGCAGTAAAAATTTTCATAGTATGTATATTAAGTGCTGGAATAGGTTTGTTATGGTAATTGTAAAGTGGCGGTAGAAGTCGTGAATGGTGAATTACTGACTATTGACAATTCACCATTCAATGTCGCTAACTTAAGATATGGAAAGAACAAATGCTCAATATTCAATACTCAATGCTCAATTTTCAATGTAAATGCACCTGCCTTTTATAATTGAAAATTGAGCATTGAATATTGAACATTTGTTCTTAAGTAAACGGCATTGATTCACCATTGACCATTGACCACCTCACTTACCTTAACGCTGCTTTATATTGCTCTAAAGAAGAGAGGGTATAAAATGAAATCTTTAATCAAAGATAATATGCTCATTGATTACCCCGGTAAAAAAGAAATGCTGGTTTATCAGCATTTTTTTTAAAGATTTGCCTATTGCAATTTGGTAGTAATAACAAATGCAATAAAGAAAGAATATAATGCCAGGGCTACTGGCGGCGTAAAAAGGATAAAAATATAATCGCTTTTATCCTTGCAATTCTATGTTTTATTTTATAATTTTATTACAGGTGATCGGGTTAAAGTATGGGAACAGTAAGTACTAAACAATAGCATTCTTAACATTCAGTTTTCTTCTGCATATAACTGAAGAGGGTTTACAGAAAGGTTTAATTTCGTATAATTAAGCGATAGGTCTTTACTTCACTTTTATAGTTTATCGCTTTTTATCCATATCAGCATGGCTTAGAAAAGATTGACTGCTATATTTCCGGCGATTCAACTCCAGCAAAAATAAACAACCCCTTTAAATAAAGTAAAATCTTTATGCAGAACTCATCCGGGCTACTGCACTATTTTTTGTTTCCGTATGTACAACTTAAGCGCCTGTAGTTAAACATTTTTTCATTATTAAATTTTTTGTTATGAAATCAAAAAGCACAATTGAAAGAAATGGTAATGGGCATTCTCATACTGAAACAGTACTGGAAAAACCACCTTATCAGCAAAGCTATATGCAGCAGGAATCTTCTTATCCTGAGCTATCGGAAACTGAGGTAGAAGAGGTAGAAGGTGTTAGCATAATAAGGCCGGGCGAGGGAGATAAAGAAGTATCTAATAAATTAGAATCAGCATCTGCACAGGGCGAAACCAGTTTGGAAGAAACTGGGTTTGATATGACCGAAACAGCTACTGAATTACTGGATCCTTTTTATGCCAGTTATCCTGAGCTCATACCTCAAATGCGCTCAGAGGCAAAGGAAGTAATAATTGGCGCAGATAACAGGGTGCGGATTTTTAACACTACTATTTATCCATGGCGGGCCATTTGCTCTTTAATCATTACGGCCAATGATAATTCTAAATTTTATGGTACTGGTTGGCTGGTAGCGCCACGAACTGTAATTACTGCAGGACATTGTGTTTTTATGCACGACAATGGCGGATGGGCAAAAAGTATAGAAGTAATACCTGGCTGTAACGGAGCCGCTAAGCCGTATAATTCTGGCGTTAGCAGTAATTTAAGAAGCGTAACCGGCTGGACAAACAGCAGGAACCGTGATTTTGATTATGGCGCAATTATTTTACCTGCCAGCTACCGTCCGGGCGATGCTACCGGCTATTTTGGTTTTGGCGTAAAAACGGATGCTTATTTAATGTCTTCGGTTCTTAATCTGTCCGGCTACCCCGGCGATAAACAAACAGTAAGAAGAGGAGATCAGCAATGGTTTATGGCGCTTAAACCAAAATCGCTGACCAGCCGGGTAATTACGTATGATATAGACACCATGGGCGGACAAAGTGGTGCACCGGTTTGGGTAAAAGTAGGAGATGTGAGAACCTGTGTAGGCATACATACCAATGGGCATCTTTCCGGAAATTCTGCTACCAGAATTGTAACCGCTGTATTTAATAACATACAGTTATGGAAGAACCAGGGACTATAATTAAAAAAAGAGCAGGAGGAAAAAGTTTCTTTATTTATTTTATCCTCCTGCTTTTTGCATTGGTAATTTTTATAATCTTTAATTTTTATAAACAAAAACAAATGGAAACCCGCAGCTCCGTAAAAGGAATTTTACATAATACTGCCGGCCTGCCTGTTGCAGATGCTGTTGTTATGATTATAGATGGCTCTCATGAGTTTAACGACATTGCTTCTGTATCTAACGAAAAGGGAGAATTTTTTGTATCAAATATTGTAATTCCTGGCAGGTATGTTTTGCAGATACAGCATGATAGTAACAGCATTACCAAAGAAATTAATATAAATACCCCCGATACTATTTTACAAATTAATTTTTGATTTTTTACGGGTACAGAATTCCTTCTTATCTTCTTCTGGCCGCCCGGGACATTTACAATGGATATCCTTCATTGTATTTACATTTTAAATATGGAGTGTTTATCCTGCATTAGTCTTGGTATATCATACCCATTAAAGGGGGTTAGTTGTGCGTATTTTATTTAACACCGTTGCTTAAAGAAGTTTCAGATAACGTCTTTTTCAGATTAAAATTAAAAAAAGCATTTATTTACGAAATAATTCGTACAATTGCAGTTTATTGCGTATTCAAACTTGTCAAAAATGAAAAAGACTATTTTCTACCTTACTTTATTTTTATGTGCACAGATTGCATTTGGACAAAATCATTTAATGCTTCAGGACACAATAAAAAATTATTTTGCTGAAATAAAAATGGCAACAAAAAATGAAAATAAAATATGGGATAGAGATTTGTTTGGGCCTATTCTTTTGGTAAATTCAAATACACGGCAATTATATTCTAACTATCCTGACTCAGCGGGGATACTAAAAAAGGATGGAAATATTTACTATGGAAATTTGCCAGAGCACATAAACATTGCTAACACATCAATCAATTGGAGTGGCAGGCGTTGGGCAATGATTATGTTACCACTTCCAGCTGAAAAATTTAATAGAATAAATTTAATGGCTCACGAATTATTTCACAAAGCCCAACCATCTTTAGGCTTCCAGCTTTTTAATACAGATAATAATCATCTGGACCAGAAAGATGGAAGAGTTTATCTTAGGCTTGAACTTGAGGCATTAAAAAAAGCAGTTAATGCAACGGGCCAGGCAGAAATGAAGTTGTACCTCACCGATGCCTTGACCTTCAGAAAATACCGTTACTCAATTTATCCAGGTGCTGACACTACTGAGAATGCTTTGGAACTTAATGAAGGACTTGCAGAATACACAGGATTTATAATAAGCAGAAGATCCAAAGAAGAATCTATTCTTCATTTCAACCAAAGCCTTACTGAGTTTTTATCAAACCCTACTTTTGTTCGCTCCTTCGCTTACCAGACAATACCCGTCTATGGGTATTTACTTCATTACACTAAAAAATACTGGAACAAAAATATAACAGTACAAACCAACCTGGCTGACTATTTTACTAAAGCATTTAATGTAACATTGAAAAGTGATTTAAAAAAATCTGCTGATAATAGTGTATTAAAATATAATGGGCAGAAAATAATTGATGAAGAAACTGCAAGAGAGGCAAAAATTAAAAAACTGGTTGCGCAATATAAAAACAAGTTTATCGAACAGCCCCACTTTGAAATTCAATTTGAGCAAATGAATGTATCGTTTGACCCAAGAAACATAATGCCCGTTGAAGACAAAGGAACAGTTTATCCCAATATCAGAGTTTCAGATAAATGGGGGATATTGACCGTAACAAATGGAGCATTGATGAGCCCCAATTGGGACAAAATCTCTATAAGCGTTCCTACAAAAAATGACGGCAAAAATTTTATCGGCGATGGTTGGACCCTTATTATTAATGATGGCTACACCCTAATAAAAGAAGAAAGTAATGGTAATTACAAAATGGTTAAGAAATAGCAGGAAAACTACTCATAATAAAAGTATGCAAAAACAGGGTTCCAATCTAAGAATAGCTATGTTCTACTATCGCTGCCAGTTCAGGCCCAACCTTTAATGTTCAACTTTTGGTTTTTAACTTCAATAAAATAATTTCACTCAGGTATTTGTACCTGGAAATTCGATAAATCCCCTGCGCAAATGCCTGTCTTGTTTGGTATTTTTGCCTTTTTATCAACTCATCCAGACCTGTTGTAGCCATTTAACCCAACTATTTACCGCTCATAAATTTTCAATAAAATCTCATTTTCTTAGGGCTGCATTCTGAAATTCAGTACAGTAAAGGCTTTTGAATAATCAAAAGTACTATTAAATGGATATTACTACATCATAACATACTAATATGTTTTGCATAGTACTGTATAACATATTATCTTTGTTCTATCAAAGTGATTAAACAGGGAGACTTTCTAAAAAACATTAAAAACAATTAAAAATTACAATCATGACCACTCAACACATCAACTTATTTAAAGCAATAAGTACAGAAGAAACCAAAAAGCTTACTACCGTAGTAAACGAAACACTGGTTAACCACACTCAGCAGGAAAAAGCTTTTACCGCTGCCGATTTATGGAATATTCAGCGCCAGAAAAGAAGCATTATGCCAAGAAGGTATTATGCATAATTACAAAGAAGTAAACCGAATCTCAACTATTAAAAATTACAATCATGAACACAC
>JAYVGA010000056.1:0-12278 GCA_043772635.1 Chitinophagaceae bacterium | reverse complement strand
TTTGTTTTTGCAGATAAAACAAAGTTACACAAAGCTTTTGCTCCTGGTTTAATTGCTGCATGGCTGTTTCCATCTGTGTTAGCGAAATGTCTTTTTCTACCGCCTCCTGTTTAGCATCGGTTTCATCGGCTGTAGCCAATACCTGTTCGTCTATTCCGGAAGTATATTTTCCTTTATCTCTAAGCTTCATTAAACAATGGTTTTTGGCCACCATGTATAACCAGCTCTTAAAAAATTCTACTTTGTATTTTGGCAAATCATTTATCACTTTTAAAAAAACCTGCTGTACGGCATCTTTGGCTTCTTCCTCATTCTTTAAATATTTCATACACACACCCAGCAGCAGCATGGTATAGCGCTGCAGCAAAATACCCAGCCATTCATTATTATTTTGCTGGTAATAACGCTGCAGTAATTCTTTATCTTCTACATCTTTGTAGTGCTGTTGGCTCAAAATATAAAGGGATCAATTTTTTGGTTGTATTTCAATTTGTCGCACAGGGTTGTCAGCCTTTCAGTAAAATGTAACCTTTACAGGATTTTTTTTCAAAGGTTTACAACCTTTGTGCATTTGTTTTTAGCTGAGGTGTAAACTTAACTTAATTTCCATAATTTACATGGGTTGAAAAATATTATTATGAGTTATGCAATAAGTATAGTACCGGTGGCGCATGTTCGCTTAATACCCGATCACCGGGCAGAGATGGTAAACCAGCTTTTGTTTGGAGAACAGGTAAAGATTTTTGATGTAGATAAAGAAGGATGGATGCAGATACAGAGCACTGCAGATGGCTACAAAGGCTACGGCAGGGCCAACCAGTTTTTAATACTGGATCATGAGTTAAAAGAAAGCGGCGAATATACAGGCGACTGGGTAGAACAGATAATGGTTAATAATCAAAAACTGATGATACCATTTGGCAGTAATCTTTCTTTGCTTAATGCACCTATTCCCGGTTATAAAATTTCGTTTAGCGGAAATATTTTTACTGCTTCCAAAACAATTATTTCTGATAAAACCATTATGGATATAGCTTACATGTTTTTAAACAGTGCTTATTTATGGGGTGGTAAATCGGTGTTTGGTACAGACTGCAGCGGTTTTGTACAGGCAGTATTTAAAATGATGAATATTGCTTTGCCAAGAGATGCCGATGTGCAGGCAGCAAAAGGAGAATCGGTTGGTTTTTTACAGGAAGCCCGCTGTGGTGATCTTGCTTTTTTTGATGATGAAGATGGTAACATTATCCATGTGGGTATTTTAATAAGCGAACAGCAAATTATTCATTCATCGGGCCTGGTAAGAATAGATGTAATAGATAATGAGGGAATCATTAATGGTACCAGCAAAAAACGCACCCATCATTTACGCATTATTAAAAGAATTATTTAGGCGGGTGTGTTGTGTGCAATTTATCTGTTGATGAAGTGGTTTGTGAAGGCTGCGTTTTATTATTACTTTCTGTTTTTTTACTGTCAAAAAAAAGCATTTTTACCGCAATAATCATCATAAGCACAGCAAATACTTTTTTAATATTTTCCTGCGATAAACTCAGTGCAATTTTGCTGCCCAAAAAACTGCCTGCTAAAAATGCAACGGATATTACGGCTATCACTTTAAAATCTATATAACCCTGTTTGTAATACTGCAGGGCCCCCAGTATGCCCACCGGCAACAGCAAAATACCCAGCGATGTTCCCTGTGCCATTTTTTGAGAAAAACCCAGGAAAAAAACCAGGCAGGGAACAATGATAATGCCTCCACCCACACCAACCAGGCCGCTCAGCATGCCGGCTGCAAGGCCCACCAGCAGCAGGATGAGAATAACGTTTATATCCATTTTTAATTTATTTGGCAGCATCTTTACCTGCAAATTTATTATCATACCGGGCTATAGAATCCTGTATAATACTGTAAGCAGTTTCTTTATCCTGGAACTCATCTATCAGTACTTTTTTATTTTCCAGCACCTTGTACTGCTCAAAATAATTTTTTAGCACTGCAAAAAAATGGGTAGGCAAAGCACTGATATCCTGTATATGATTTACCGTAGGATCTTTGCTGGCTACCGCAATAATCTTATCATCTTTTTCTCCATTATCTATCATCTGCATATTCCCAATTACGGTGGCATCTACCAGGCACAGCGGCTGAATACTTTCGCTGCATATTACCAGTATATCCAGCGGATCATTATCTTCTCCCAGGGTTTTAGGAATAAAAC
Organism: Chitinophagaceae bacterium; assembly: GCA_043772635.1. Taxonomy (GTDB): domain Bacteria; phylum Bacteroidota; class Bacteroidia; order Chitinophagales; family Chitinophagaceae; genus Ferruginibacter. The sequence continues at coordinate 10,053 of JAYVGA010000056.1, read as the reverse complement.
CATAGTTTACCGGGTAGTGAAAAGATGAATAAATTACCCGGTCTAATTTAAGCAGGCCGGTAGCTTTATCAATTTCATACTTGCAGCGGCTGCCCTGCGAAATTTCTATTAATGCATTTACATTTGCCGGAGCATTATTGCCATAAAAGGCGCCATGCCAGGGATGAAGAACGTACATAGTTATAATTTTTAATGAACTATTATTTTAAAACCAAGCCATGCTGCAGTAATACCTGCCAGCACACTTGTTATGCTGTAAAAAAAAACCAGGTTATATTTTCCCTGCTGCAGCAGCACCAGGTTTTCAAAACTAAAAGCAGAAAAAGTGGTAAAGCCCCCGCAAATACCTGTTGCCAAAAACAGTTTGGCGCTTTGAGAAAATTGTTCATTTTTTAAACTCAGCGCCATAATAATACCCAGCAAAAAACTTCCGGTAATATTTATCATTAAAGTAGCATAAGGTATGGGCTCATTTTTTACCAGCATAAAAATCCAGTAACGGAGCGCTGCACCTATACCACCGCCTGCTGCAACAATTAAAAAGTTTTTTAGCATCATTTAGTTTATGGCAAATTTCCGGAATACGTGTATTTAAAATCTACCGCCCATTTTTTATTTTGCCGCACCAGTTTTATATCCATGGGTTTGTTCATAAAATCGTTGCTGTAATTTATAAGGGCAGTACTGTCATCTATATCAAGGTATTTATTTATTTTGTAAGAAGCTTCTTTATAACCATTCTTTTTGCTGGCGGGCAGTTTTTCATAAAACACCTCGTACGATTCAAAAAGCTGTACATTTTGTGAGTCTGCCAGTAAAAAGCCCGATGCTTTTTTAAAGTCGCCATCCAGGCTGGCTCTTATAAATTCCCGGCCGGTATCTAATGCTGTTTGTGGGGGGCTGGCTTCTTTTGTGCTGCAGGCTGCAAAACCAGTAAGAGTAAAAAAAAGAATCAGCATTTTTTTCATATAACGATATTATTTTTTAAAGGATAAAGTTAAACATCTTTTATATGCCGGTAAAAAAAATGCACCCATAAGCGGGTGCAATGTTTTTTTATACAATAAGACTGCGATTATTTTTTTAATCCTTCCAGTATTTTAGCTGCCGAGTCCCATGTTTTGTCATCTACTTTTAAACTCTTTTGCAAAGAGTCCAGGTTTATTCCTTTTAAATCATTCATCACATTTTTTAAACTGTCCGATAAATTTATTCCCTTTTCATTCATTTTATCTATCCCCATTCTCATTAAAGAGCCTAAGGTAAAAGCAACTTTCCAGGAACCTCCCTCTTTTTGCAGAGGAAAATTAACCGATTCCCCACTGGCTTTATCCTTTACAGTTACGGTAGCATTATCGCCGCTAATTTTGGCCTCGCTGATTTCCACTTTAGATTTATCATATTTTTCTATCTCCCCGTTATTTGTTGTCATTTTCATTTCCCACATATCCAGTATGGATTTACTTTCGGCTGTTGAAAGTTTTTTTGCAGTAACCATATCTTTTTTTGCCATAGCATCAAAGAAATCTGTTAATACCTTTTTAGGATCTCCGCCTTTATTTTCATTGCTGTTGTTACAGGCTGATGATATAAGTGCAGCAATTATCAAGAGGACAGATAATATTTTTTTCATAATGTAAATAATTTTAAATGATGAACTCAAATGTAAACGGTTTTATTAAAACTTTGCTGATTATTTTTAGAGGAGTCCGTTTAATAGTTTGTGAATAATTTAAAAAAATAAGGCAACCCTGCGGCTACCTTATTTTACTTTTAATAAAAAATTAATGCGGATGAATTCTATTTTTTAAAAGGTTCGTTTGTTCTGTCCACATCATCTTTGTTATAAGCCCTTATGATGGATTTTACCAAACGGTGTCTTACCACATCTTCTTCATCCAGTTCTATATGTGCTATGCCCTCTATATTTTTTAAAATACGGGTGGCTTTAAACAAACCGCTCTGCTGGTTTTTTGGCAGATCTATTTGTGTGGGATCGCCGGTGATGATGGCTTTTGCATTGGGCCCTATACGGGTAAGAAACATTTTTATCTGCAGGTCGTTGGTATTTTGCGCTTCATCTAAAATGATAAAGGCATTATCCAGCGTACGGCCACGCATGTAAGCCAGCGGTGCAATTTCAATGGTTCTTGTACTCATGTAGTAACCCAGTTTATCTGCAGGTATCATATCATCCAGTGCATCGTACAGGGGCCGTAAATACGGGTCAATTTTTTCTTTAAGATCGCCGGGCAAAAAGCCAAGGCTTTCACCTGCTTCTACTGCCGGCCTGGTAAGAATAATTTTTTTAACCAGTTTGTTTTTTAATGCCCTTACCGCCAGGGCCACGGCAGTATAGGTTTTGCCGGTACCTGCCGGGCCAATGGCAAATAGAATATCATTTTTGTCGCAGGCCTGCACCATTAGCTTCTGGTTTTGTGTTCGGGCCCTTATGGTTTTACCATTAGGCCCAAAAACCAGTACATCATTGGTGTTGCGGTCCAGAAAATTATCTACTGTTTTTTCGTCATCGCCGCCCAGTATCTGTTCAAAATAATTTTCGCTCATGTGCCCGTTTCTTTGAAGGTAATGAACAAGGAGATCAATTTTTTCTTTAGCTTCTTCAATCTGTTCCGGGGCTCCGCTTAATTTTAACTGCGTGCCACGGCTTAAAATTTTTAACAAAGGAAATTTCTTTTTCAGAACGTCGAGTTTACCGTTATTTACACCAAAGAACTCAATGGGATTTACGGTTTCAAGGTTGATAATAGTCTCTGTCAAATTATTTTTTGTTTTAAATACTTTCTCTGCAGGGCAGAAAAAAGCAGGTTGGGTGAAAGAAAATTGTTACAGTGGTTGGATGAAATGATTGTTACCAAATTTATATTCCAACTTTTTACAATGCTAATTTAATTATTAACATTGTAAAAATATTGGTGGAAAAGTTAAAAATATTTTTTGCTTAAAATACAGCATGAACAACATTATATAATTCCCTTAACCTTATTAACGGATTTTAAATAATATCTATTATAAGGTTGAAGTTTTTTTAAAAAAGAATAAGGTTAAAACCTTGCCAGCAATTTAAAATTCAGCAGCCTTGGGGTAAGCCTGTTGGGAATGGCAAAACTGTTGTTGGCAAAATCTTTTATAATCTGGTATGAAATTGTATTGGGTCGGTCTATTAAATTAAACACTTCCAGGCTGGCCCAGATATTATCAAAACTACGGAAAGGATTGTGGCTGCGGCGGGCCGATTTTTCTGAGAGCAGCAGGGCACTAAACCCAATATCTACTCTTATATACGGTTCTACAATTAATCCATTTCTGTAGCGTACACTATTGGGAATATTATACGACATATTGCTTCCGTAAAGCATATTTAAATGCACTTTAAAATTTTTATTAGTGGCCAGGTAATCTTCTAAAAAAAGGCCTACAGTTATTAACCTGTCGCTGGGGCGGCGCAACCAGCCTACATTATTTTTCACACTGTCTGCAGGCACCTGGTCTGGCGAATCGGGCATTATTATTTCGCCCGCTGCATTTTTGTACTGGTAATAAAAATCATTATCCAGGTTTTCCCTGGTACGCATAAAACCTACGCTCAGCCAGCTTTGTGCATCATTTACCAATTCTCCAAACAGGCGCATCTCCAGGCCGGTGGCATAAGCTTTTGCATTGTTGGCACCCAGGTAACGGATTTTTACATTATCAATATCATAAGGCACCACCTGTGTTAATTGTTTGTAATAAGCTTCGGTAGTAAGGCGGAAAGGGCGGCTTCCCGGGCCCATAAAATTATAATCCATACCGGCTACAAGCTGCATACTTTTTTGTGCTTTGATAGCGGTGTTTAAAGTGCCATCATACCTTCTAAGTTCCCGGTAAAAAGGCGGCTGACTGTACAAGCCGGCAGCAGCTTTTATTACTACATCTTTTTGCCAGCGTGGTTTGTAGCTCACCTGCACACGGGGGCTTACCAGCCATTGTTTATTTAAGCTGTTGTAATTGTAGCGGGCACCTATTTGCAGGGTTAATTCATTTTTTGTTTTAGATAAATGAATATTGTCCTGCACATAACCTGTAAATTTTTGTATGGTAAGATTGGCACTGGTGTTTTGCGCACTGTACAAATAAAGCGCAGATGGGTTATTGGGTAAAGAATATCCTGCAGAATCCTGATACTCCCACTGGCGGAGTTTATCTTTAATAATGGTTTGCTCTATGCTGTTGCCCCACTGAAAAAAATGTTTGCCATTTATATAACTTCCTTTATGGCCTGCATTCCATACTTCTATATCCAGTTCGTTTCTTGCATAATTTTGATAGTAGCCTTTGCCTAAAGAATCTACAATTTGTCCGAAAGTTCCGCTGTTGTTATCAAAATCCCTGTCGCCAAAAATATAGGCTCCTGCTATATCATAATTTTCTTTTTCATTGTCTTTAAAACGGCTGAGCATCCATTTTAATTTTAATTTTTGAGATGGTGAATGAATGATGCTTGCACCCACAAGGCTTGAATTATACTGGTCTCTTTCCTGCCCTTCAAAAAATATATCCAGCCCAAGGTTTGCGGTGTAGAGGGGAGAAAAAACAGAAGAAGTTTTTTTAACCGACTCCGGAAAAAAACTAAATTTTGAAGTAGAAAAAATACCCAGCAATTCCAGCTGCCATTTTTTGCTGAGCTGGTAAGTAAGGTATGCCTGTGCATCTGAAGCCGAAGGGATATAAGAACCCTGTGTAGGCTGATTGCTGAGCAGATTGCGGTTGTTTTTATTTCTTACAGCAGCCAGCCAGGTAATGGCTCCTTTTTTTGTACTGCCTTCCAGCTGCAGGCCCTGCTCCAGCAGGCTCACATAAGCACTGCCTCCAAAACGGGTGGGTTTTTTGTATTGTATATCCAGCACGCTGCTTATTTTATCGCCATACTTTGCCTGGAAACCACCGGTATAAAAATTTACATTTTTAGCCAACTCGGGGTTTATAAGGCTTAAGCCTTCCTGCTGCCCGCTGCTTACCAGGTAGGGGCGGTACACTTCAAAATCGTTAATGTAAATTAAGTTTTCGTCGTAGTTGCCGCCCCGCACATTGTATTGCGATGTGAGTTCGTTATTGCTGCCTACCAAAACTTTTATCAGCGCTTCTACACCACCGGTAGTGCTGGGTAAAGTGATGGCATTTTTTGGATTTATTTTTACAAGGCTGTTTTCGTTGCGTTCTCTTTCATCTATTATTACAATTTCTTCCATGGTTACACCAGCCTTCATTAATCTTATGGTTATGGTTTCTGTTTCGCCGGGGCTAAGAAAAAAATTTTTTTGCTGTGTGGCAAACCCGGTGTGGCTAAAAATGAGTGCAATTGGTTTTTGTGCGGTTACTTTTAAATTAAACTTGCCACTGTCAGAAGTTGTAATGCCTGTAGTGCGGCCCAGCACTACCACAGATACATTGCTTACAGGATTATCATTTTCATCAATAATACGGCCGCTGATGGCAGCGGTTTTATTTTGTGCATTTCCTGTAACGGTTATAAAGCTCAGCAGCAGTAAAACAACAATTCTCATTGGATGAAGATAGCTTTTTTTATGATTTTGTAAGAGGAGGGGCGTTTCTTATTTTTTTATATACTGATAGCAGATTATTTAATGTATTTATCCTAAGCTTTTTTGCCCCGGCTGTAGTTATAAAAAATTAATTTTGCAATAAAAAAATTGTAATTTGTTTTACACAGTTTCACCATAAAAATAAATTATCAGCAACAGCTGAGATTAATCTAAAAGAGCTGACAGAGATATAGCGGATAACCAGTTTGATGATACAAAACAGCAGGACATCATGCATAAAAAAAATATTTTTAAAATATAAAATCTTATACGGAAACTGATTAACCTTTAGACATGGCCTACAACAAAAAATTAGCCAACAGAATAAGGGAACAGCTTGCAAACCTTACCAACATTGAAGAAAAAGAAATGATGGGTGGTTTAACATTTATGTATAACGGCAAAATGTGTGTTGGTATTATTGCAGATGAAATGATGTGCCGCATAGACCCGGGCTTACATGAAACAGCCATAGAAAAAGCAGGCTGCCGAACAATGGATTTTACCGGGCGGCCGATGAAAGGTTATGTAATGGTGAACGGCACAGGCATGATAACCAAAAAAGAATTTGGCTACTGGATAAATTGCTGCCTGGAGTATAACAGCAAAGCCAGGTCATCTAAGAAAAAAGAGAAATAAATTATTTTTTAAAATCAATAAAAAGATCATGAAAAATGCAATTAACTGGTTTGAAATTCCAGTAAAAAATTTTGACAGTGCAAAAAAGTTTTATGAAACAATTCTTGCAGCTGAGCTGCACACAATGGAAGCAATGGGAATGAAATCTGCTTTCTTTCCGGCAGACCTGCAAACTGGTGGAATTGGGGGCTGTATAATTAAGAGCGAAGGATATGAGCCTTCTGCAAAAGGCTCATTGGTTTATTTAAATGGTGGTGATGATTTGAGCATTCCACTTTCTAAGGTTGAGGCAGCCGGTGGAAAAATTGTTATGCCTAAAACTGCGATAGGCCCAAATGGTTTTATGGCTCATTTTACAGATACAGAGGGAAACAAAGTAGCATTTCACTCCATGAAATAAAAAAAAGAAGAGACTGGGAGGAAGGGTTGTCAACTTTTGAAAAGTTGACAACACTGTGCGATTCCCTGTGTGACAACCACTGCAACAATTATAAACAGCACACTGTTTCTAATGCACAAGCTGGTTTATCTTTAAAAATACATCCTGCATTTCAAATGGCTTGCTGATAAAATCATTGGCACCGGCTTCCATACAAATCTTTTTTGCATCCGGGTGGGCACTCATCATAATAATGGGGATAGGGGCGGAAGCATTATCCATTTTAAGACCAAAACAAATATCAATACCATTTCTGCCAGATAAAAACATATCCATAAAAATAAGATCAAAGCTGCTGTTTCCAATCAGTTCTTCTACCCCTTCTGCATTTTCTATAACGGTTACTTCATAACCTTTATAAGTAAGCATCATCTTCATCATTTGTCCAATATCGGGGTCATCATCTATTACTAAAACTTTTTGTGGCTTTTCCATTTTAATCAGTGTTTTTGTTTGCAACGGGTAAGGTAAAAGTAAATACGGAGCCTTCGCCTTTTTGGCTTTGTACTCTTATAAAACCATTGTGTCTTTCTATAATTTCATTGGCTATAAATAATCCTATACCAAAGCCGGCAAAGGTTTGTTCTACTTTTCCTTCTACCCTGTAAAACCGGTCAAAGATTTTTGTATGCTGTGTTTTATCTATTCCAATGCCATAATCTTTTATGCTTACGGCCACCATATTATTTTCTGCCTGCCTTATGCACACATCTATTTTATTGCTGTTTACAGAATACTTAATGGCATTGGTTATAAGATTAATAACCACCTGTTCTATCCTGCTCTTATCACCAAATATATTGCAATCAAAATAAGGGTGCAGATTAATGTTATGTTTGGGCTGGGTTAAACCTATATCTTCTATAGCTTCTTTAACCAGGCCGGTAAGGCTGAGCATTTCATTTTTTAATTCCAGCCTGCCTGTTTCTATCCTGCTCAGGTCAAGCATTTCGGTTATGAGGCGGGTAAGCCTGGATACCTGGTAATCTATCCGCTGCAGCGAATTTGAAACCTGTTCCGGAAACCTTTCGGGCTCTTCTTCTTTTATTATCATCATCAGCAACTGCACATAGCCTTTTATAGAAGTAACCGGTGTTTTTAATTCGTGGCTCACCATTTTTATAAAATCTGCTCTTAACTGTTCTGTTTGCTGTAATTTTTCCTGAATGCTTTTTGCATCATTAATGTCGGTGCAGGTGCCAATCCACCGGGTAATGTTTGCTTCATTATCTTTTACAGGCAAACACCTGCACAGAAACCAGCGGTAATTACCGGGATGTTTGCGGTCTGTAAAACGAAATTCCATATGATAAGGATTACCTGTTTTAACAGCATCATTAGAAGTTTTGTGCCATTGCTCCGCATCATCTGCATGCAGAAGGGATGCCCAGCTAAGGCTGTCGCCTGTATTTTCCAAACCGGTATATTCAAACCATTGTTTATTAAAATAATCTATGGCTCCATCTGGGGCTGCTGTCCATACCATCTGCGGCATTAAATCTGCCAGCTGCCTGAAACTTTTTTCGCTTAATTTAATTACCTCCTGCATCTGCAGGGCTTCGGCTGCTTTTTGTAACTGTTTGTTTGCAATAATTAACTCTGCCGTTCTTTTTTCTTTTTCCTGGTTTTGAAAAACCAGTTCTTCATTGGCAATAATTAACGCTTCAGCCTGCAGCTTTAATTTTTCTGCAGTAAGTATTTTTTCTTTTCTTTCTGTGCTGTCTTTAAGTGCTCTTGTAATTTTTGGAACTAACGTAAATAATTTATCTTTTAGTGCGTAATCGGTAACACCGTTCCTGATAAGTTCTACCGCATTTTCTTCTCCTATAACTCCGGAAACAATAATAAAAGGAATATGCGGAGCGGTACGCTGTTTAATACCAAAAGCCGTAGTTGCATCAAAGGAAGGCAGCGAATAATCAGACAAAATAATATCCGGTGTAAAATGCTGCAGCGCATGCTCAAATGCTGCCTGGGTTTGCACCGTTTCGGAAATAAAACTTAAGCCTGATTTATTTAATTCCCGGTGAAGCATGTCGGCATCCTCATGGTTATCTTCAAGAACAAGTATTTTAAGAATGGATGTCATTATTTATTTTATTTGATGGTCCGGCTGTGCCGTATATTTCAGCATAAACGTATTTCTGTTTTTATTTAATATCAGGCTGGCTTAGTATCATCCAGTACATTCCAATTTCTTTTATGGTATTAAAAAAATTATTACTGTCCACCGGTTTTACGATATAACTGTTTGCACCAAGGGCGTAGCACTTGGCTATGTCCGGATCTTCCTGCGAAGAAGTAAGGATAACCACAGGTGTAGATTTATGCATGGGATCAGATTTTAATTTTTCCAGTACCTGCATGCCCGATACTTTTGGCATCTTAAGATCCAGCAGTATAAGTTTGGGATGTTCCTTACTGTTGCGCAAAGCATAATCACCCTTGCAGTAAATAAAATCAAGTGCTTCTGCACCATCTTTAACATGGAGAAGTTTGTTTGTAAAGCCGCTTTTTGCAAGCGCACGAATGGTAAGCATAGCATCATCCATACTATCTTCTACAAATAAAATTTCTATATTATCGTAATTCATGTTTTTTAATTTAAGGGTTTGCTCATTAATTTTTGCTTTGTTTACCTGTTGTAAAAGCAGGCATTTATTTAAAGGCTCACAAGTGTAGGTGAGACGCCTACCACGGCGGGTGACTGGTTAGTGAAGACACCAACCACGGCCAGCCAGCCTTAGTCTTCTATTGCAGGCAGGCTAAAATAAAAGCATGCCCCTTTGTTTAATGTTGATTCGGCCCAAACTGTTCCATTATGCCGCTGTACTATTTTTTGTACAATGGCCAGGCCAATGCCCGTGCCCTCAAATTCTTCCTGCGAATGCAGGCGCTGAAAAACGCCAAAAAGTTTATCATAATACTGCATATCAAAACCGGCACCTTCATCTTTTACATAATACACCATATGGTTGTCTTTTTTATAGGCACCTAACTGGATACTTGTTTTGGCTTTATACTTTGAATATTTAATGGCATTGGAAATAAGGTTTATCCACACCTGTTTAATAAGCGATTGATCTCCCCTGGCAGGTGGAAGAGAACTTACTTTAAAGTCTGTTATGTTTTCACCAGCCTCGGGTATTAATTCTTCTATAAGCTGCTTAACAAGCGCATTCATATCAATATCTAAAACGGTTACCTGTTTTCTGCCCAGTTTAGAAAATGCCAGCAAATCATCAATGAGCTCTCCCATTTTTTTGGAGCTGTGCATAATAGATGCAAGTACTTTGGTTCCATCCGCATCAAATGTTTCGGAATAATCTTCTACCAAAATTCTTGTATATCCGTTTATGGCTCTTATGG
>JAYVGA010000055.1:0-5642 GCA_043772635.1 Chitinophagaceae bacterium | reverse complement strand
ATTGCAATTTACAACTTTTATTTTGGCTAATTAATCTTTTGAAGTGCTGTAATGATTTTCCTTTTTTATTTTTCTCTCCTCAATAACTACCTGCATGGTAATTTCTTTGTGCAATCTACACAGGGAAACCTTTGTAGAAAATTTATGAATAGCGTAGGATAACCTTATTGCCTCATTTTTTATGTAGACTCAAACTTATTTCATATTGAAGATAATAAGGTTGCTACCCCTATCATTTTATCAAAATTCTACTAAGGTTTAAATAAAAAGTGCAGGGTTATGTAATAAACCGGAAGAATAAAATGGGAGACAAATATTTAAAATACAAAATGCTGTATTTAATTACACACTTCAAAAAATTAGTTAGCCTTTATTTTTCTATTCTAAACACAGAAGAAGTAGCAATGTACAATGTACTATATTCAATATTCAACGTTCAAAAATTATGTAAGAAGTAAGGATAATAAAGGGATATGGGATATCGCATTTTCAACTTTAAACGTTTTAAACTACTCGAACCTCTCAAACCTCTCAAACCCCTGAAGCCTTTCAAAACTACCTCACAAGCTCTCCCTTCAGCCTCAGCAATTCTGTTTCTGCAACCTTGGTATCATACCTTGCTGCAATTAAACGGTTATAAGCATCTTCCAGGCTTTTTTGTGTTTCCCTAAGTTCCAGGTATGAGGTAACGCCAAGGCGTAGCCGCTCACTTGCTATGTAAACATTTTCTTTTGCCAGCAGGATATTTTCTTCTTCAAGGCTCAGCGTTTTTTTCTGCAGCTCGTAATCTTTAAAGGCATTGCTTATGGCAATATCCATTCTCCATTTCTGGTAATTGTAAAGAGTGTTTTGGTAGTCTATATCAAGCTGTGCTACCTTTATCTGCCGCCTTGCATTAAAGCCGTTAAAGATGGGTATGGCTGCAGTGAGGCCGTAATTAAATCCGTAGTTGCGGTTTAGCAATGGTGTAAAATTATTTACCACCAGCTGGTTTTCTGTTTTAGAAAAATTATATACATTATTGAAAGTAACTACAGGATATTTTTCTGCCCTGCGTTCTTTTAAAGTAAGTTTTGCAATGGTTATATTTTGCTGGGTTACCTGCAGCTCCGGGCTGTTTTTTTCGGCTGCCATCAGTATATCTGTTACCACAAGATCGTTTTTAAAAGGAATATCATCTGCCACTTCATACCTTGTTTCCATAGCCATTACCATCAACTGGTTCAGCTGTTGTTTTAGCTGGTCTATGAGCGTTTGCTGCTTTAGCCTGGCCGCTTTTTGCGCATTCAAATCTACTTTGGCCTGCAGCAGTTCTGGTTTTGCACCCAGGCCTACACTAAGTTTTTTTTCTGCCTGTGTTACTCTTTCTTCGTTCAGGCTCATTTGTTCTTCTATAGCTTTTAACTGTTGTTTTTGCCGCACAATACTGTAATAAGTTGTAATTACCTGTGCCACGGTGTTCACCAGCTGGTTTTTAATATTCAGTTCTCCGAGGCGCACAATTTCTGCCAGCTTATCCCGGGTTGCAAACATTTTAAAACCATCAAAGATGGTCCAGTTAAGGTTTACAGCCGCAGCTATATTATTACTTTTTATTCCACCCTGTTTGCGCTCAGTTCCATCGGCTAATTTTTGGCGGGTGTTATTGTTATTAAAAACAAGACCGGTGGTAGCGTTTACTCTTGGAAGCAAAGCAGCATTAGCATAACTGTTGTTTAAAGCTGCCAATGCAGAATCGTTTCTTAATAATTGTATATCGTAATTATTTTTTATTGCAGCAGCTACAGCTTCTTCTACAGTAAGCATTTGCTGGCTGTAAACTTTGCCTGCTGCAAATAATAAAAACAAACATGCCATAATTCTACATTGCTTCATCATCCTTCTGTATTTTTTTCTTCAGATATGGGAGCAGGCTCCAGGGTATCTAATTTACTTTTTGTTTTTTTAGTAGATAAATATGAGTACACCGCCGGCACAATAAATAAAGTGAGCAGCAGCGAAAACATAATGCCGCCTACAATTACTACACCCAGCGGAATGCGGCTGGTAGATGCATCGCCCAGCGATAAAGCAAGCGGTAATGCGCCAAGCGACATGGCAAGGCTCGTCATTAATATGGGGCGGAAACGGGCTACGGCTGCATCTATAACAGCAGGTATTTTTTTATCTCCAGCCAGTTGTTTCTGATTGGCAAACTCTACAATTAAAATTCCGTTTTTGGTTACCAGGCCTATCAGCATTATCATACCTATCTGCGAGAATATATTTATGGTTTGCCCAAAAATCCATAAAGATAACACCGCACCGGCCAGCGCCAGCGGCACAGTAACCATTATAGTAAAGGGATCTATAAAACTGCCAAACTGTGCAGCCAGTACCAGGTAAATTAATATGAGTGCAAGAAAAAATGCAAAGTAGGTATTACCAGAACTCTCCGCATAATCCCGGGATGCACCGGAGAGAGAGGTGGTAAATGTGTTATCCAGCACAGTATCGGCAATGGCCTGTATTTCTTTTATACCATCGCCAATAGTTTTTCCGTCTGCAAGCCCGCTGCTTATGCTGGCAGAGCGGTACCGGTTAAAATGATAAAGGGTAGGAGGGGTAACATCTTCGCTGATGTTTAATAAATTAATAAGCGAAATAGACTCGCCTCTTGCATTGGTTACATAAATATTTTTAAGATCATTGGGGTCGTCCCTGTCTATGCGCTCTACCTGGCCCAGCACCGGATATTGTTTGCCTTCTTTTGTAAAATAACCCAGGCGCTGGTTGCTTAATGCCAGCTGCAGCGTTTGCGAAATTTCCTGAACACTTACTCCCAGTTCGCTTGCTTTTAAACGGTCTATACTGATGCGTATTTCGGGTTTATTAAATTTAAGATCTGCATCTACGCCCTGCAGTATATTGCTTTTATTAGCAGCTTCCAGCAGGCGGGGCAGTGCCTGTTTTAATTTTTCTGAATTGGTGTTTTGTATTACAAACTGCACGGGCTGGCCGCTGCGGCGGTTTACCTGTATGGTTTGATCCTGTATGGCAAAAGAACGGCCATCATTAAAACGGGGAATTCTTTTATTAACCCAGCTTACAATTTCCTGCTGGCTTCTTTTTCTTTCACCGGGTTCTACCAGGGCTATACGCACAAAACCGGAGTTTGCAGAGCCAGAGCCGGTAAAGCCCGGAGCCGTCATACTTACGATGTATCTTTTTTCTGGCAGCGAGTCTATTAAAAATCCGGCAAGCTTGTCCATATATTTATCCATTGCATCGTACGATGTGCCTTCCGGTGCCGATACCTGCAGGCGGAAGCCACTTTTATCTTCCATTGGCGCCAGTTCCGATTGTAAATTTTTGCCAATAAAAAAGATAATACCAAAACAAATAAGTATTACCGGAATGGCCATCCATCTTGCTCTCATAAATGCTTCCAGCATTTTTTTATAACCATTTTCCATTCCATTAAAAAAAGGTTCAGAAGCAGTGTAAAACCTGGAGTGCTTAAATTTTTTGCGGCTCAGGTAAACGTTTAATACCGGCGTAAGCGTTAGAGATACGAATGCCGATATAAGCACCGCACCTGCTACCACAATACCAAACTCACGAAAGAGCCTGCCCACAAAACCTTCTAAAAATACGATGGGTAAAAAAACAACGGCCAGTGTAATAGAGGTTGCAATAACAGCAAAATAAATTTCTTTGCTGCCATCTCTTGCCGCCTTCCACTTGTCCATACCCTGCTCCATTTTTTTATAAATATTTTCTGTTACCACAATACCATCATCTACCACAAGGCCTGTGGCCAGTACAATAGCAAGCAGGGTAAGTACATTAATAGTAAAGCCGCTGAGGTACATTATAAAGAATGCTCCAATTAAAGAAATAGGAATATCTATTAATGGCCTTATGGCAATGAGCCAGTCTCTGAAAAACAAATAAATAATCAGTACTACCAGCACAAATGAAATGATCAATGTTTCTTTTACTTCGCTTATGCTTTTGCGGATATTAACGGTTTGATCGGAAGAAACTTCCATGCGGATATCTGCCGGTAATTCTTTTTTAATTTCTAAAAGTCTTTTTTGAATATCATCGCTTATGGCAATATAATTTGTTCCGGGCTGCGGTATCACAGCAATGGCAATCATGGGTACGCTGCTTTCTTTTAAAACACTTTCTTCATTTTCCGGTCCCAGTACTGCTTCGCCAATATCTTTTAAACGGATATCTGCTCCGTTTACATTTTTTATAATAAGGTTATTAAATTCCTCTTCTGTATTCATTTTACCAAAAGTGCGGATGCCCAGTTCTGTTGCATCGCCGCTAACTTTGCCCGATGGCAACTCTACGTTTTCCCTTAACAGCGCTGCCTGCACATCCTGCGGCGTTAGCGCATAGGCACTCATACGGGAGGGATTAAACCATATGCGCATGGCATATTTTTTTTCGCCCCAGATGTTTACACCACTTACTCCTGCCACAGTTTGAATTCTTTCTACCAGGTTGTTATTGGCATATTCTGTTATTTCTAAAGAATTGCGTGCATTGCTTTGCAAAAGCAAAATTATCACCGGGTCGTTGCTGGCATCGGCTTTACTTACTACCGGTGGGGCATCCAGGTCGGATGGCAGGGAACGCAGCGCCTGCGATACTTTATCTCTTACATCATTAGCCGCTGCTTCAATGCCTGTGCCCAGGTTAAATTCTACAGTGATATTGCTGCTGCCCTGTGAACTTTGTGAGGTAATATTTTTAATACCGGAAATTCCGTTTACAGCTTTTTCCAGCGGCTCCGTTATCTGGGTTTCTATAATCTCTGCATTGGCACCGGGGTAAGATGTGCGCACACTTATGTTGGGCGGATCAAGAGCAGGGTAATCTCTTACACCTAAAAAAGTATAGCCAATAACACCAAATAACACAATAGCAATATTGAGTACAATGGCAAATACAGGCTTACGTAAACTAAATTCTGATAAATTCATTCTTACAAAATTTCAATAAGTCAAAAACTATTATTAAGTCATTGGGTCATTAAGTCAATAGGTCATTAAGTAATTGTGTACGTCAAAAAATAATACATCTTAAAAGTTTCCAGGTGTTTATTGCAAATCATTTTTAAACTTTAAAATCTGGATTTGGGATAAAGTTTAATTGAATGGCAGTAAGAAACAAATTCCTCTATTAAAAACCCAATCGTTTTATCTACCTGTTTATTTTTTTGTTGAAGCGCCAATAATTTAGAACCACTTCTTACACACAACTCTGCACTTGTGCAACTCGCTTCTATTTCAAACTCTAATTCCTGTCTTTCTTTTTCAAATCCATTTTCTAAAAGAAGGTTGTCTATCTCATCTAATATTTCTAAATACTTTCTCATTATTTCTAAAAAAATTATTTATCATAAACATCTTAATTTAAACAGCACAACAAATTGACTTAATGACTTATTGACAAATGGCATTATACCAGAGCAACAAATTTAAAATAATGCCCCCCCCTACAAAATATAGGGGCAGGCAATGACATTTACTTACTGGCTGATTTTATTTAACTGCACTTTCCCCCCGGGCTTAAGGCTCATTAAGCCAGTGGTAATAATGGTATCGCCTACTTTTAGCCCATTGGTAATCTGCACACTGGCC
>JAYVGA010000054.1:0-2531 GCA_043772635.1 Chitinophagaceae bacterium | reverse complement strand
AACCAAACAAAATATCTTCCACATCAGCAGTATTTCTTTATTCGTCAATAAATAAAAACTGTTTAGCTTTTTGCTGCTGCCAAAATTAGAAGAATAAATGCCAAGATAAAATCTAAAGTACTGACTCTTTTCCCTTCGGGAAAGGGGTTAGGGGTTGGGGCTGATGTTTAATTATTTGCTGCTGCTAAAATTGGAAGAATAAGTGCAAGGATATATTTTAAAGTACTGCCCTCTCCCCCTTCCGGGGAGAGGGTCAGGGAGTGGGGCTTTTTTTTCTTTATCTTTGCCGCATGGAAAAATTGTTGGCACAAATTGAGCAATACAGGAATGAAATTAAAGAAGCCTTTGTAAGTACAAAGGATGATGTAGAAGCATTTCGCATTAAATACCTGGGCACAAAGGGCCTGGTAAAAACTATTATGAGCGAAATGAAAAATGTGGCTGCAGAACAAAAAAGAGAAGCCGGGCAATTGCTGAATGAGTTTAAAGTTTTTGTGGAAGAAAAATTTGAAGAGCTAAAAGGCGCATCAGAAAATAATACCAAAAAAACTGCTGCATTAATTGATGTAAGCCTGCCCGGAAGTTCGGACAGTATTGGCAGCCGCCATCCGATAAGCATTATTCAAAATAAAATAATTTCTATTTTTAACCGCCTTGGTTTTTCGGTGGCAGAAGGCCCGGAGATAGAAGATGACTGGCACAATTTTACTGCGCTTAACCTTCCGGAAAATCACCCGGCAAGAGACATGCAGGATACATTTTACATTCTTAGAAATCCTGATTGGTTATTGCGTACGCATACCAGCAATGTACAAATAAGAGAAATGGAAAAAGGCAAACTGCCGCTGCGCATTATTTGCCCCGGGCGTGTTTACAGAAATGAAACCATCAGTGCAAGAGCGCATTGTTTTTTTAACCAGGTGGAGGGATTATACATTGCAGAAAATGTTTCGTTTGCCGACCTTAAACAAACCCTGTATTTTTTTGTGCAGGAAATGTTTGGTGCCGATGTAAAAATTCGTTTTCGCCCTTCTTATTTTCCGTTTACAGAGCCCAGTGCCGAAATGGATATCAGTTGCCTGATATGCGGTGGCACAGGATGCAGTGTGTGCAAAAAAACGGGGTGGGTAGAAATACTGGGATGTGGTATGGTGCATCCAAAAGTATTAGATAACTGTGGCATAGACTCTAATAAATATACAGGATTTGCATTTGGGATGGGTGTAGAAAGAATTGCCATGTTAAGCTACCAGATAAAAGATTTGCGCCTGTTTAGTGAAAACGATCTCCGCTTCTTAAACCAGTTTGCATCCGTTACCTAAACCCCTGCTGTGGCTACTTTACTTAATATGTAATAAATATTTGTTTTAAGCAGAAAGGTTCTTTATTTAAGTTTAGCCATCTTTGGCATACTAATTGAAAAATCAGGTAATAAACCTTAAACAAACTTTTATGAAAAAAACCACAACGGTACTCAGTATCATATTTGCTGTTATTTTTTTAGCCTCCTGTTCCACCTCTAAAGAAGCCCGCACTTACAAAAAAAATATAGATGGTAACTGGCAATTGCAAACCGTAACTACCGAAGGTATTATGGGCAAAGTAAAATCCAGGATTTTAAATGAAGCAGAATTAAACTGTTTTATAGGAAGTGCCTGGAGCTTTAATCAAAACAATAGCCTGGGAAGTTTTACCATAGCAAAAAATGCTGGTGAATGCGTGGCAGTAAAACGCAATATCCGCTGGTCTATCTATGAGGCCAAAGGCGAGCCAAAACTATTTCAGTTTAAAAAATTAGATGACAAATTAAAGCCGGTAGAAGAAGGCAATGCAGGTTACCGTTTTACCATTCTTAAATTGGATAATACAACCATGCAGTTAAGAAACGATATCAGCTTTGAAGGCAAACCAGCTTCCTTCATTTATAATTTTGTAAGAAACTAATTTATCAATCCCTCATTATTATTAAAAAAATTTATATGAAAAATATTTTTATAAATACCGTGTTTTTTTCTGCTGCTATTTTGCTGGCAGGTACTGGTTGCGATGCTACCAGGAGAATGAGTAAACAGGATAAGGGCGTAATTGTAGGGGCTACTACAGGTGCAGTTATTGGAGGTGTTATTGGAAACAATGTGGGCAATAAAAATAACACCGCATTGGGTGCTATTATTGGTGCTGCAGTAGGCGGTGTGGCTGGTGGCATTATTGGAAATAAAATGGACAAGCAGGCAGAAAAAATTAAAACAGAAATACCCGGTGCCAAAGTAGAAAGAATTGGCGAAGGTATAAGAGTAACCTTTGATGAAGCAAACCCCGATGGATCTAAAGCAGGTGTTTATTTTGCAACCGGTAAATACGATATTACTCCAAACTCCAGACTTGCCATTGATAAATTGGTGAAAATTTTTGGCGAATATCCTGAAACCAATATTTTGGTAGAAGGTCATACGGATAATGTAGGTACAGAAACTTCTAATTTGACATTGTCTCAAAGAAGAGCCAATGCAGTTGGTGCAGAATTAAAAAAA
>JAYVGA010000053.1:0-2096 GCA_043772635.1 Chitinophagaceae bacterium | reverse complement strand
TTATAAAACAACAAAGAAACAAACCTGTAGCAGAATTATTAAAATGGACCAGCGAACAAAAAATTCCATTGGAAGTTTCTGTAAAAACTAACAGTGGCTGGCAAAAAATTATGGACATAACCACCATTGGCCCATTGGCTACAAGAAATATGGTGGTGCCCATTGATCTGCCTGAAACAACAGAACCCTTTGCCGAAATAAAACTATCAAGTGGTTTTATGTTTTGGGAAATAGATTATGCCGCTATGGATTATTCTGATGAGAATAATTTTACCGTGCAAAAAATTTCTCCCGCAAAAGCTACGGATGAAACAGGAAAAAATATATTAAGCGATTTGCAAAAAGAAGATGCTGTTTACCTGGCACAACCCGATATTGGCAATACTGCTACCATTGTTTATAATGTTGATGTTTTGGGCGATCCTTCAAAAGCCCGCACTTATATTCTTCACAGCAAAGGCTATTATGAACATGTAAGAGACTTTACCAATAAGCCAAATGTTACATTCTTAAACCAGTTTAAAAAACCGGGTGCATTTCCTTTATATGGATTAAGCCTGTATAAAAAAATGAACAAAGAAACAATGGCCTCATTGGCAAAAACGAATTAAAAATTATGGAAGCATCCTAAAAATAATTATTATGCAAACAGCCATTGTTATCAATCATCCAGACTTTGTTAATCACAATCATTTTGTAAAGCCAACAACGCTGCGGGCAATAAAAGAAAATATTTCTTTGCAACCCGGAAATTTTCATAAAACGATGGTATGGTTTCTTATAAAGCTGCGCATCTTTTATTTTGCCTGCATCATATTAAAGCGCCCTGGTTTAATTTTTAAAACATTTAAAACCATGCTGGCACTGCGGCAAAATGTTTGGGGAGGCGATTTAAAAAAGATTTATAAGATTGATGGTAAATATTATTTTAACCAATACACACCTGGATGGCCGGGAAAATTGTATGACCGCATTATTAAAGAAGAACTAAAGCGGCATGCAGGGCCTATACTGGGCGATGAAAAATTATCTTTTGTTTTTCTGGCAATCACCCGCAAATGCCCTATGCGCTGTGAGCATTGTTTTGAATGGGATAACCTTAACCAGAAAGAATCTTTTACAAGGCAAGACCTGTTTAAAGTAATTGATCTCTATCTGCAACAGGGCGTAATGCAGTTTCATTTTAGTGGCGGAGAACCCATGGTTCGTTTTAAAGATCTACTACCATTAATACAATATGCTGCAAAAAAAAGTGAATGCTGGGTGTTAACATCCGGGTTTAATTTTACGAATGAAAATGCAAAACTTTTAAAAAATGCCGGATGCAGGGGAGTGGTGGTAAGCATTGATCATTATATTCCCGAACTGCACAATATGTTTAGGGGAAATACGGGTGCTTATGAAGGGGCCATCAATGCCATAAAAGCAGCAAGGCAGGTGGGCCTCGTTACTTCGCTGAGTGTATGTGCAACCAAACAATTTTTAGATGCCGGGCACCTGTTGCCCTATATGGATTTTGCAAAAGACCTGGGGGTGCAGTTTGTGCAGGTGCTGGAACCCCGGGCTGTGGGCCATTACGAAGGGCAAAATGTTTTATTGGATGAAAAACATATTCTTTTGCTGGAAAAAATATTTAAACAAATCAATCATACAACCGCTTATAAAAATTATCCTACTATGATGTACCATGGATATCATCAGCGCAGGGTGGGTTGTTTTTCGGGTAGCCGCAGTGTATATGTAGATTCTGCCGGCGATGTACATGCCTGCCCCTTTTGCCATACCAAATCCTATAATATTATTGACCTGGTACGTAAAAATGAAAACAGGCTGCCGGTAAAAGAAAATAAATGCCCGCAATTTGAAAAGATTGCCTGATACTTTTTATAAAATTTTGTGAATATTTATTTGCATTCACTTAATGTAAAAAAAATTAATTGATTGCTTTTACGATAAAAAGCCAGTGGTTAAATTTTTAAAATAATACATTATCTTTATTCAATGAGTTCTGCATTAAAAATATTACCTCATTACACTTACGAAGATTTTTGCCAATGGGAAGGCAGGTGGGAATTAATTGAGGGGATTCCTTATGC
>JAYVGA010000052.1:0-9349 GCA_043772635.1 Chitinophagaceae bacterium | reverse complement strand
CTGTAAACACATATTGGCCTGCTCTTCTGTTAAAGATGTTTTATTATTTTTAAATACATCGTTTATTGCTTTTTGCATTAAGGAGCCATTGATATTTGTAATACCCTGTGCCTTCATACTATTGGCAATATTTAAACCAATGGCATAGCTAAAACTATCAACGCCGGTTTTTAAAGCGGATGAAGAAGGACTCATTTTAGCAACGGTTTTAACTGCAGGTTTTGCAACAGGCTTTTTTATTTGTGCATTTACTCCATAGGCTACGGCAACAACGGCCATTAAGCAAAGGGCTGTTTTTTTAATCATATCTGTTTTTTATTTTTTTAAAAATGTTTTGCAAATAAAAGCAACTTTATTCATCCCTCATCTCCCTGCCTGTTAAATGTATAAAAACATCTTCCAAACTGGCGGCTTTTACCTGCTTTGGCCGTTCAAACCCGGTGGCTACAAGATCGTCTATCATTTTATCCGGCGAATCAAGCTTTATAATTCTGCCTTCATCCATTATGGCAATACGGTCGCAGAGCTGCTCGGCTTCATCCATATAATGTGTGGTAAGTATAACTGTGGCGCCATTATTCCGTATTTCTTTTATAAGCTCCCAAAGGTTACGGCGTGCCTGGGGATCAAGCCCGGTGGTGGGCTCATCTAAAAAAATAATTTTGGGCTGGTTAATAAGTGTGGTGGCTATAGAAAAGCGTTGCTTTTGGCCACCGCTCAGTTCTTTGCTTTTATTTTTTGCTTTATCCTGCAGGTTTACTTTTTTTAATAATTCCATTGGCTCTACGGTTTTATTGTAAAGGCCCGCAAAGAGTTTTATTAACTCTAATAAAGTAAGGTTGGGATAAAAACCGGATGATTGTAACTGCACACCAATAATTTTTTTTATTTCGTCGGGTTGTTTATCAATGTTTATCCCATTTACCATTACCTGCCCGCTGGTTTTACTGCGAAGGGTTTCTATAATTTCCAGCGTGGTAGATTTGCCTGCACCATTGGGGCCCAGTAAACCAAATATTTCTCCTTCGTACACATCAAAAGAAATATCCTTTACGGCTTTAAAGCTGCCATAGTTTTTGGTAAGATTTTTTACAGAGATGATTGTTTTTTTCATAAAAACCCCAACCCCTTAAGGGGCTTTTAGACTTTGATAACTTGAAGCGTGTGCTATTTATCAAAAGTGTGATTGTTAATAATATTGTTTTATAAAGAGCCCCAACCCCTAAAGGGGCTTTTGTACTCTGATAATTTAAAGCAAGTGCTGATTATCAAAAGTGTTATTGTTAATAATATTTTTTTATAAAGATAAGTAATGGAGGGCTTTTTAAAAGATCATCTCCATCATAATATCTGCTGTAAGATAATGAGCATCTTTTACAGGTATATGTTTAAACCCATATTTTTCGTATAAGGCAATGGCTGTGGTAAGCTGGCTGTTGCTTTGCAGGTACAGCCTTTTTGCACCGGTGCTTTTTGCTTTATCCAGGCAGGTTTGTATAAGTATTTTGCTGATGCCTTTTCCCTGGAAGGCTGGTGCCACAGCCATTTTTACCAGCTCATACTGCGTGGGTGTTTCTTTTATCAGTGCTGCTGTGCCCACAATCTCTTCTCCCCATTTTGCTAAAAAAATAAACCCGCCGGTATCAATAATTTCTTTTTGTGGATGATTGATCATCAGGAGATCCGGCTCTTCGAGGAGGCCGTATTGCTGCAGCCACTCCAGGTTTAACTGCCTGAATGCCGCTGCATATCCGGGTTCAAAATCTATTATAGAAATTATTGGGTTATTCATTGCCTGTTTTAGTCATGATAAAAAATGGTAAATATTTTTCACTTATTCTCAGTATTTACTTGCAATAATTGTAGCGGCAAAAGTTTCCCCTTCAGGGGGCGGAGGGGGCCCCTATATAACTCTCCAGTTCTTCCATCATTAATTTACTGCCCACAAAAAATGGAGTGCGCTGGTGCAGTTTGGTGGGTTGTATATCCAGTATTCTTATTACACCGTTGGTGGCTTTGCCGCCGGCTACTTCCACAATAATTGCAAACGGATTACACTCATACATGAGGCGGAGTTTTCCTTTTGGTTTATTTAAAATACCGGGATACATAAATATGCCGCCCTTAATTAAATTGCGGTGCACATCGCTAACCATGCTGCCAATATACCTTTGTGTGTAAGGCCCGCCATTGGTTTCATCTTTTTTTTGGCAGGCAGTAATGTATTGTTTTACTTTTTCGTCGTACTGAAAAAAATTGCCATGATTTACGGAATACATTTTTCCGTTTTCCGGACATTTAATATCAGGATGGCTAAGGGTAAATTCTCCAATAGACTGATCGAGAGTAAAACCATTTACGCCTCTGCGTGTAGCATACACCAGCATAGTAGAAGAACCATAAATTACATAACCTGCCGCTACCTGGTAAAGACCGGCCTGCAAAAAATCTGCTTCTGTAGCGGGCTTACCCAGTTCGCTTACTCTTTTAAAAACACTGAAGATGGTACCTATAGATACATTCACATCAATATTGCTGCTGCCGTCCAACGGATCAAAAAGGCAAACGTATTTTGATTTATTGCTGGTTTCATCATCAAATATTACAATATCATCCAGCTCTTCGCTGCCAATACCGGCGCAGCTAATGCCATGGCGCAATACACCCACCATCTGGTTATTTGCAAACACATCTAATTTTTTTACTTCTTCTCCCTGCACATTCATACTGCCTGCATCGCCCAGTATATCTACCAGCCCGGCTTTGTTTACCTCTACATTTATGCGTTTTGCCGCAAGGCCAATATCTCTTAACAGGTTAGATAATTCGCCGGTAGCGTGGGGAAAATCCCGTAGCTGCTGAAGCGTAAATTCATCCAGCGTTTGTACTTTTCTGTTGATGGCCATAAAACAATTTAAATTTTTACCAGTTTGCAATTAGATTTGCAGGGCAAAAATAAGGTTTGGTTTAAGAAGTTGCAAAGGTTTAAGAGGTTTCGAAGGTTTAAAAGGTTTGAAGGGTTTAAAAGGTTTGAAGGGTTTAAGAGGTTTCAAAGGTTTGAGTTACGCCTTTCACCTTTCACCATTCACCTTTCACCATTCACACTTTTCACCTTTCACCCCCCAATTGCGCCTGTAACAAAATAACAATTAAAAATGAAAGTGTACAAATTTGGCGGCGCCAGTATTAATAGTGCAGATAGAATTAAAAATGTAGGTTCTATTATCAAAGCATCGCAGGGAGAAAAAATATTGATTGTAATATCTGCTATGGGTAAAACCACTAACGCATTGGAAAGCGTGGTAAATGCTTTTTTTGAAGGCCGCAAAGATGATGCATTAAAAATATTTGAGCAGATAAAAGACAGCCACCTTACTACCTTAAAATTTTTAACTACCCTGCAATGGCAAAAAGCAGAAAATAAACTCAAAGATTTTTTTACAGAAATAGAATGGCTGCTGCACGATAAACCCGTGCGCTCTTACGATTATTATTACGACCAGGTAGTGTGCTGCGGAGAACTTTTTAGCAGCAGCATGGTAGCCCATTATTTAATGGAAGAAAAAATAAAAACCATCTGGGTAGATGTAAGAGATATTATAAGAACAGATAATAATTTTAGAGATGCCGGTGTAGACTGGGCTTTTACTGAAAATAGTATCCTGGAAAATATACTGCCGCTTTTTAAAGATAATGATGTGGTGATTACCCAGGGCTTTATTGGTGCCACAGATGAAAACGAAAGCACTACCCTTGGCCGTGAAGGCAGCGATTACTCTGCTGCTATTTTTGCCAACCTGCTGCCTGCACAATCTGTAACCATCTGGAAAGATGTAGAAGCTGTGATGAGTGCCGATCCAAAACAATTTAAAGATGCGGTAAACCTGTATGAGCTAAGTTATACCGAAGTGATAGAGATGGCTTATTATGGCGCACAGGTAATACATCCCAAAACCATTAAGCCATTACAGAATAAAGAAATTCCGTTGCTGGTAAAAAGCTTTATAGACCCTGCCCTGCCGGGCACCATCATCAGCAGCCGCATTGTAAAAAACCTGCCGCCGGTAATTGTGGTAAAAGAAAAACAGGTATTGATGCAGTTTAAAAGCAAAGACTTTTCTTTTGTAGAAGATGAGCCGGTGGAAGAACTGGATCATTTATTTAAAGCCATAAAAGTAAAACCAAATCTTTCCCAAAACACTGCTATCTCCCTGCTATGCTGCTTTGATGAGCATGCAGAAAAAACAGATGCACTGGCCGCTGCCGCCTCTGCAATATTTGATGTGGAGGTAGAAAAGAATTTATCGCTGCTTACCATAAGGCATTACGATGCGGCTACTATTGAAAAACTTACCAAAGATAAAGTGATTGTGCTGGAGCAGAAAACGGCGGTAACGGTGCAGATGGTGATGAGGTAGAGAGCTTGGTTCTGTGGCGGCTTTGCAATAAAAGTAAAATCTAATCTTTCTAAAATCACTGCTATCAATTGCAGTAAATCATTTTACCCCATAATGACTTATGACCCGATGACTCATTGATCAATTAAACACATACTCCCCTTTCTGATTAACCATAATTACCGGGAGTTTTTTCTTCGTTTCAAAAAAATCAAATGCAGATTTTATATTGGCATTAAAAGCCTGGAGTGAAGGTTTATCTTTAATCATGGCAGATAAATACTCCATAGATTTTTTTACATTGTAGCGCACCGGAAAAACATGTACCGGTATAAAATCCTGGCTGCCCTGTTCTTTTACATTGCTGGCAATAATAAAGAGTTCTTCCATAGGCACATCCGTAATGGGTATGCAGCCGGTAGAAACACAGTTGCCATGAATATAGATATTGCTGCCGGGGCGGTTTCCATCACTCAAAATTTTATCGGAAGAATTGGGATAATTTAAACCCAGGGATAAATGATAAGCGCTGTTGGGGTTAAACTCGTTTATATAATAAAAACCTTCCGGCACCTGGTAATCGCCTTCCATTCTTTTGGGGCCCATAGTGCCGCTTTGCATGCACACTTTGTAGGTTTTAAACAATTTAAACGGTTCTTTGCTGTCGCCTTTCACCCACACTTCCAGCTGCCGGTCGTATTTAAAAGAACGCACATACATTTCTGCCGGCGGCCATACAAGGTTTTGTTTTTTAAATTGTTTTTTTATAGAATCCTCCATTTTATTATACAGCACATCCCCCAGCTTAGCAGCCGCCTTTTTTGTTTCAGTAAAAGATGGCTGAGCTACAACAGTTACTGATATAAAAAGGCACAAAACAAAAATACCCGCTACAGAAAAAAACTTATTCATTAATAAAAATTTGGTGATTACCCTACTTACAACGTGAAAATATAATAAATATTGAAAACACAGATGTTAAAAAAGGTAAGGGCAATGGGCAATCAATGTCGTTGAATTAAGATATGGAAAGAAATAATGCTCAATATTCAATACTCAACAAAAAAATTTTCAATGAAAATGCACCTGCCTTTTATAATTGAAAATTGAGCATTGAAAATTGATTATTGAACATTTGTTCTTAAGTAAACGGCATTGAATTGGCAATAGGCAATGCCTGCAACTGCATTTTGTATAGGGCAATAAAAATCCAATCTTCTGCTTTGTATTTGATGTTTCTTTCTAAATTTATTTGCTTGTTTATACCCGTAAAGCACTATCACAATATCCATATAACACTATCTTAATATCACAATACATAATATCATTTTTTACAAATTCCCCCTCGCATCCTGCTCTCTTTCCAACGCTTCAAACAAGGCTTTAAAATTTCCTTTGCCAAAACTTTTTGCTCCCTTGCGTTGTATGATTTCAAAAAAAAGCGTGGGCCTGTCCTGCAGCGGCTTGCTGAATATCTGCAGTAAATATCCTTCCTCATCCCGGTCTATTAAAATACCCAGGTCTTGCAGAGGTTTTAAATCTTCATCTATTTTGCCCACTCTCTCCAGCACCGTTTCATAATAACTTGCAGGGATGTTTAAAAATTCAATTCCCCTTTTTTGCAATTCGGTTACAGAAGCTACAATATCTGCCGTTGCAATGGCCACATGCTGCACCCCTTCGCCATTATAAAAATCAAGGTATTCCTCTACCTGGCTTTTTTTCTTTCCTTCTGCCGGTTCGTTTATAGGAAATTTTACAAAACCATTTCCATTGCTCATCACTTTACTCATCAGTGCACTGTACTCCGTAGAAATATCTTTATCATCAAAAGTCAGAATATTTTTAAACCCCATTACCTCTTCATAAAATTTTACCCAGGGGTTCATCTGGTTCCAGCCTACATTGCCCACACAATGATCTACATACAACAAACCTGTACCGGCAGGATTATAACTGGATTCCCATTTTCTAAACCCCGGCATAAATACCCCGTTATAATTTTTTCTTTCAATAAATAGATGCACCGTTTCGCCGTAAGTGTGAATGCCGCTTATGATCACCTCACCGTTTTCATCTTTTAATATTTGAGGTTCCATATAACTTTTGCCGCCACGCCGTGTGGTTTGCTGCCAGGCATCTGCAGCATCATCTACTTTAAGTGCCAAAAACTTTACGCCATCGCCATGTGTATAAATGTGGTCTGCTATTTCATTATCCGGCCGTAGTGGTGTAGTAAGCACAAAAGTGAGTTTGTTCTGCTGTATTACATAGCTCACTTTATCTTTCATACCAGTTTCCGGGCCTGCATAGGCCAGGCTTTGAAACCCAAAAGCGGTCTTGTAAAAATGCGCAGCCTGCTTTGCATTGCCCACATAAAACTCTACATAATCGGTACCGTTTAGTGGCAAAAAATCTGCAGCCGTACTGGCTATATTTTCTGTAGCAATCGTTGTTGTGTTCATAGCAATATTTTAAAAGTAAAGTTTAAAATTTGAACTCACTTTGCGGCATGTTTTTATACGCAACAGTAAAATTCAAAAAAAACAAGTATTGGAATTAGAAGCTTCTAAAGCCCCTTTTGGAACATCCCGATTTTTTCGGGAAGGGGTTTGGAGCTCTTATAGCCAGGGTAACCATAAGCAGGCAATAATTTATCCGCTTGTCGCCAAAAATTTTATGGGCATAATCAGGAGTCATTATTACAAAGATAATAAAAACATATCCCTCAATCCCCATCATAATTATATATTTGCGCCATGAAAAAAGCAGGCATATTAGGTGGCGGACAACTGGGAAGAATGTTATTACAGCAGGCAGCTAACTACCCGGTAGAAACTTATGTAATGGAAAACGATGCTTCCTGCCCTGCGGCACATCTTTGTCATCATTTTGTAAAAGGCGATATCAATAACTTTGATGATGTATATAATTTTGGAAAAGGCCTGGATGTGATTACCATTGAAATAGAATCGGTAAATGAAGAGGCACTGGAAAAATTAGAAGCAGAAGGAGTAATTGTTTATCCCAAGCCATCTGCCTTAAAAATCATCAAAAATAAAATATTACAAAAGCAGTTTTACCAGCAGCACCAAATTCCTACCAGCCAGTTTATTATCACCCAAAGCGGCCAGGATTTACATCAGCATATTTCCTTTTTGCCCGCCGTGCACAAACTGGCTACAGGTGGTTACGATGGGCGTGGTGTGCAGATTATAAAAAAACGGGAAGATATTGCATATGGTTTTGATGCGCCATCCATACTGGAAAAAATGGTAGATATTAAAAAAGAAATTGCCGTAATGGTTGCCGTAAACAGGGCAGGAGAAACCGCCATTTATGCCCCGGTAGATATGGTATTTGATACCCGCCTTAATTTACTGAGCCACCAGCTTAGCCCTGCAGATATACCCGATAAAGTGCTGTGGAAAGCAGAAGCCATTGCCCTTACTGTGGTAAGAGAATTAAAAAGCCCCGGCATATTTGCTGTAGAATTATTTACCGATTTTGAAGATAAAGTTTGGGTAAACGAAACAGCACCCCGTGTGCACAACAGTGGCCACCACAGTATAGAAGCCTGTTACAGCAGCCAGTTTGATATGCTCTGGCGGGTACTGCTGGATTATCCGCTGGGCAATACAGATCATATAATGCCCGCAGCTATTGTAAATATTTTGGGTGCAGAAGATTTTAACGGGCCCGCTGTGTACGAAGGCCTCAACGAAATTTTAGCCATGGATAATGTTTTTGTACACCTGTATGGTAAAACCCATACCAAACCCGGCCGCAAGATGGGCCATATAACTATACTCAGCACCGAAAAACAGGAACTGCTGCACAAAGCCAACCAGATTAAACATACTTTGTTTGTAAAATCGGCATAAGAATTTCTTATATATAAAGTTACCGGTTATAAACTTTTATAACTGCGCTTATGTATTATGGGGTAATTTTATCCCTTTAACACTATAATTATAAAATAATATTTGTGCATACATTTTCCTTAATAAAAACATTGGTTGTAAGAGTAGTTTTTTTATCTGCAATTTTTTTACAGGCATGCGGTGGCAAAGAAAAAAAAGAAGCAGCGGCTGCAGCAGCTAAACCTGCAGGTGGCCCGCCGGTATCTAAAGTAGATGCCTATATTGTAAAAACTACGGCACTTACCGATAACCTGGAACTGCCCGGTTCTATCATTGCCAATGAAGCCACCACCATTAACCCCGAAATATCGGGCCGCCTGGTTTACCTTAATACTGCAGAAGGCAGAGCAGTGGGCAAAGGAACCCTGCTTGCAAAAATTTATGATGGCGATTTAACAGCGCAATTAAATAAATTAAAAGTGCAGGTGCAGGTGGCACAGCAAACCAGCAAGCGCTACGAAGAATTATTAAAAATAAATGGCATAAGCCAGCAGGAATATGATTTGGCAAAACTTAGCATTAATAACCTGCAGGCCGATATGGCTATCATTCGCAGCAATATTATGCGTACAGAAATAAGGGCTCCTTTTACCGGTACGCTTGGTCTTAAAAATATAAGCCCCGGTGCTTATGTTACTCCTCAAACTATTATTACAACTATACGTCAGAACAGCCAGTTAAAATTAGATTTTACCTTGCCTGAAAAATACACCCGTAAAATAAAAATAGGCCAGCTTATCAATTTTACATCGGAAGGAAATGATAAGAATTATAATGCAAAAATTATTGCATCAGAAAGTGGTGTGGCCGAAGAAAACAGGAGCCTGCAGGTGAGAACACTTATTACCAATAACGATGGTAAACTTTTGCCGGGGCAGTTTGTAAAAGTAAAAACAAATTTCGATCCTGATCCCGATGCCATTATGATTCCATCGCAGGCGGTAATACCACAGGCCCGGGGTAAAAAAATAGCCGTGTACCGCAATGGTATTGCCTCTTTTGAAGATATTGTAACAGGTGCCAGGGATT
>JAYVGA010000051.1:0-4035 GCA_043772635.1 Chitinophagaceae bacterium | reverse complement strand
TCCGCTGATTTTTTTTTGTTACCATGTTGTTGTATTTTTAAATGAACTATAAATGTAAGAAAGTCAAGGAAAGGCTACCGAAGGTTTAGTTCAACATGGAGTTTGCCAAAATGGGGGCGTACAGAAGCCATGTTTCAGTTTTTTGTTTTTTAATTTGGCTTCATATCCAGCTTAACGTTATTAATTTAGCTCTGTGCAAATCATCAACTTTTATTTATAAATTTAGCTTCGGCAAGCCCTGTTCGGTGAATGGAATAGAGTTTTGTATATTTTAAATTTCCTTGTTGACTACTGACTTACTTACTAATGACTCATTAACTAAAAGAAACTTCTTTTATAATATTTTCAAAAGCCTTGTTTTCATCCTGCATATCTATCCATTTAATAGCGTCATCTTTTTTAAACCAGGTTAATTGCCGTTTGGCATAATGCCTGGTATTTTGTTTTATCAGGTCTATGGCTTTATCCCTGGAGATAAAACCGTCAAAGAAATCGAACAGCTCCCTGTAACCCACTGTTTGCAGGGCATTCAGGTCTTTAAAAGCAATCAAATTTTTTACTTCTTCTTCCAGTCCCTGGCTTATCATATCATCTACCCGTTTATTAATGCGCCCGTATAAAACAGGGCGTGGTAATTCTAAACCAAATTTTATGATATTAAAATCCCGCTGTTTTTTTTGCCCCCGCTGAAAACGGGTGATGGATTGTCCAGTAGAAATTTTTACTTCCAGTGCCCGCATCATTCTTTGCGGATTAAAAATTTCGCCCTGTATAAAATAATCGGGATCTTGTTTTTTTACCTGCGCCTGCAGCCATTCTATACCGCCATTATTATAATTGGTAACAATAGTTTTTCTTATGCCTTCATCCGTTTGTGGAATATCATCCAGGCCCTCGCAAAAAGCTTTGATGTATAAACCCGTGCCTCCAACCATTACAGCAATATCATTTTGTTCAAATATTTTTTGTACGCTATTCAGCGCATATTTTTCATAGCCTGCAGCAGTATTATTTTCTGTAACAGAAATGCTGTTAATAAAATAATGATGAACAAGAGAAAGTTCGCCGGCAGAAGGTTTAGCCACACCAATATTAAGTTCTTTATAACATTGCCGGCTATCGGCAGATATGATTTGGGTAGAAAAATATTGTGCCAGTTTAATGGCAAGGGCCGTTTTACCTGATGCCGTGGGGCCGGCAATGATGATGCAGGTTTTTTTCATTCAATAAAAGGGTTAATGGATAATTATTAATAGATAATGAAGAATGCTTTTATCAGAAATGCATAAATGTTTTTGTAAAATGGAGAAAACCGGTAACAGTTTTTAATTTCCGGCGTGTTGATTTTTTTAACACCAAATACATTTGCTAAAAATATACTTCATGCTTCATCAGCAAAATATCTACTAACATTTTGTAAATATTTATTATTCAGTTACTAATTTTCTTTTGAACAATTATCCATTAACAACCATCCTTTTCTTAAAACCCATCATTAGCTTCGTTGGCATCTTCTGTTACGTCATCTGCTTCGTCTGCATCTGCTATATCTGTTCCATCCTCGCCTTCCTGGCCAAAACCATCTCTTAAAGCATCGGGTTTTAAATCGTATTTTTCTTCCATTTCTGCAAGGCGTTTATCTACCAGGCCTTTGGTACCATATTGCGATGGGGCTATTCCCTCTGTTCTTACACAACAGGGATAAGTCAATTTTTTATTTTCTTCCTTATCTACATTTATTAACTCCACCATAAAGTGCCAGTTCTTATTAAAGTCGTATTCATATACAAACTTCTGGTTAGGGCTTTTTACTTCACTGGTTACCGATACCTCACTCATAATAAGCGGATCGGCTTTGTAGTCCTTATCATATTTTTCCAGCGAAATTTCCCGGCCACGCTGCCAGTTATCGTTGCTTCGGTAAAAAGTAGCTTTGTGCTTGTTATCAAACTCGTAGCTCTTAAGAATAGCGTTATGAAGATCAAGAAAAGTTTGTGTGTGCCTTATAGCCACATCACGGTAAATACTTTCATCATCTTCCCAGTATGTTCTGAATCGTAAAATTGCCATAAGACAAAATTAAGCGTTTTTAGGTATGAAACTAATAGAAAGTCATTTGTCATAAAGTCAATAAATCTTTATGATTTAAGTCTTTTATTTTTATACTATTTTATTTACATTAAATGCCCAAGGTGCTGAAATATTAATAATTCCTGATTTATTTTTTTGATTATATAAAAGGTATTTTACTTTTCATTGCAGTGCCAAACTGGTAATCTATTGACCTTTGACCTTTGCCCTCTGACTATTCATTAACCCCCAACTCCTTTGCCTTCACGTGCATAAAAGCCATAGCGGCATTATAATCATTGGGTATAACACCATCCAGTATGGCATTGCGTATGGCATCTTTAATAATGCCCACATTTTTAGAAGGGGGCAAATTAAAGGTTTGCATAATAATTTCGCCGGTAATGGGTGGCTGCCAGTTACGGATATGATCCCGTGCTTCCAGCTCGGCACAGCGCTGTTTTACCATTTCAAAATTTTCGGTAAAGCGTTTTACTTTTTGCTGGTTCTTGCTGGTAATATCTGCCTTGCACAAAGTCATTAACGATTCAAAATCATCACCTGCATCAAACAATAATCTTCTTATAGCAGAGTCTGTTATATTTTCTTTGGTAAGGCTTATGGGTCTAAGATGCAGTTCTACCATTTTTTTTACAAACTGCATCTTTTCGTTTTGTGGCAGTTTTAGCTGTGTAAATATTTTGGGCACCATTCTGCCGCCCACGGCTTCATGCCCATGAAAGGTCCAGCCGTGGCCTTCTTCAAAACGTTTGGTAGCAGGTTTAGCAATATCGTGCAGCACTGCAGCCCAGCGCAGCCACAAGTCATTGGTGTTTTGCGAAATATTATCTACAACCTGCAGGGTGTGATAAAAATTATCCTTATGCCCTTTGCCATCTATATATTCTGCACCGGCCAGCGCTACCATCTGCGGAAAAATTATTTGCAGCAATCCGGTTTTATACAAAAGGTCAAAACCAATGGATGGTTTTGTACTGCTTAGTATTTTATTGAGTTCATCTGCTATGCGCTCTTTACTTATAATTTTTATCCGCTCTGCATTGCTGGTTATAGACTCCAGCGTTTCCGGCGTAATATCAAAATGCAATTGTGCAGCAAAACGAATAGCCCGCATCATCCTCAAAGGATCATCGCTAAAAGTATTATCCGGCGGCAAGGGGGTTTTAATAATTTTTTGCTGCAGGTGTTTTATTCCCTGAAACGGATCAATTAACTCTCCAAAGTCTTTTGTATTAAGGCTGATGGCCAGGGCATTTATGGTAAAATCTCTGCGGTTCTGATCATCTTCTAAAGTGCCCGGTTGTACCGCAGGCTTACGGCTATCGTTACTGTAACTTTCTTTTCTTGCTCCCACAAATTCTATTTCAAAAGCCTCTTTCCAACCCCCGTCAGTTCCGGCAGGGGCGAGCTTATCCAAAGAGGAAGGAACTGGAGTATTATCAGCAATTTTTGCCTGATGCTTTTCATTAGCAACAAATATTTTTATCTGTGCCGTACCAAAAATTTTAAAAATATTTACCATGGGTTTAGGAATAAAAAGTTGTGCAACTTTTTCAGCCAGTGTAATACCATCTCCGGTGCAAACTATATCCATATCCTTAGTGGGCCTGCCTAAAATTTTATCTCTTACAAAACCACCTATTATATAACACTCCATGCCCAGTTCTTCTGAAACCCCGGCTATTTTTTTAAATATCATTAATTCAATATCTGTGCATTGGATGTACATAGGGTGCAAATATAAACCCCTGACTGCTAAAAAAATGCAGCGCCCTGACCGCCTTGCCCCGAAGCATTTCGGGGTGAAGGGAAATTAGATGGCAATTTTATTTAATACCGGGAGAATGTGAAAAAAAGGCTAAGGTGACTAAAAAATTATTTTAATAATTGAAAATAAGAGACTGAAAAAAATAAACCAGTATTTGATTTTTATTTCAACTGATG
>JAYVGA010000050.1:0-36567 GCA_043772635.1 Chitinophagaceae bacterium | reverse complement strand
CCAAAGCAGCAGGCCTTCCATATTTTCCAATAAATTTTCTGCCGAAGTAGTAATTTTTTGGGTATGTACTTCATTAGCTTTTTTATTTAATAAATCGGGTGCCTGCTGCTGCAGGTGCAAAAAATTAATAAGGTTGGCTACCGGCCCTCTTAAATCGTGACTGAGGATGCTGAAGAATTTTGTTTTTATTTTATTGGCTTCATCCAGTTCATTATTAAGCACCATTAAAGTGGTGTTTGTTTTTTTACGGGTGCGGCTTTGATAAAATAATAACCCGCCAATGATGCCTAAAAGCAAAAGCCCGCCAATAAAAAAAAACTGTTGTTTTTTCTGATTTGATATAGTTAGTGTTTGTAATGCTATCTCAGTATTTTTTTTATCTATTTCCAACTGGCTGGTAGCTGTTGCAATTTTATTTTTATTTTCCTGTGAGTAGATGCTGTCCTGTACTTCGCTGAATGTTCTGTAGTTTGTGTAAGCATTCCTGTAATCGCCGGTCAGGGCATATGTTTCAGCTAACGATACCAGCATCCTGGAATAAATAGACTGGTTGTTTTGTAATTTGCTTTTTTTAAGCGCTTCTTCTAAATATTTTTTTGCCAATTGCAACAATCCAGGTTTGTTAGCTGGTATTTGTGGGGTTGAAATAATTTTTTGACTATCGGCCAGCTTTGCTAATTCTAAATAATAACTTCCTAATGCCCCTTCGCTTTCAAGAGCCGATTCAAAATTTGGGTCTAACTCATCCCAAACAGATTTGGCATTAAGGCTGTACTCAATTGCTTTATGATAATCTTTTTTATAAGCAAATATTTCTGCATAATTAGTAAGTGCCGTTGCTTCGCCTTGTTTATTTCCGTTAGCCCGGTGCAGCACCAATGCAGAGTCAAAATAAATTATTGAAGAATCATATTGCTGCATTCCTTTATAATTCATGCCTATTAATCCTAATGAAACAGGAATCAATTCCCTGTTGTACTTATACCCTTGCCTTACTATAAGCGATTTACGGGCATAGACAAGTGATTGTAAATAGTTTTGTTGGTAATAATAAACACTTCCAATATTTTCTGAGGCCAGTGCGATAAGATAGGTATTATTTATTTTTTCTGCAGTTTTTAAAGTAAGCATAAAATATTTTGCTGCATTTACATAGTCGCCTTTTGAAAATGCAATACTACCTATATTGTTATACGCTACTCCAATGTTTGTGCTATCTTTTAGTTCAATACTAATGTTTAAAGCCTGTTGCTGATGATAAAAATTTGAATCATACAAACCTTTTACAGAATAAATATTGCCATAAGCAGTATGAAATGCACCAATACCCTTTAGCCAATTCATTTTTTTAACAAGCTGCATACCCATGTCTGTATATTTTAAAGCGGTATCGGTATTTGTGGTTTGATAGAAAAGCGAAATTCTGTTAAGTGCCTTAGCTCTTGCGGTGTCATTTGCGGAGTTGGGTAGTGATGCAATCAGTGAATCTGCCAATTGCTTTCCCTGTTTTTGTGGCTTTGCAAAAAGGGTGCATACCATTAAAATACTCAGCAGTACAGTACGCATAAGTTGTTAGTTTATTAATTCTTCCAATGCCTCTTTGTAACTTCTTCCTACAGGCAGCGTTACATTATTAATTAATATATCTTTTGAAGAAATTTTATTTATAAAATGTTTTTGTACAGCATAGCTCCTGTGTATCCGTATAAAATTTTTAAATGTATGTTCTTTCAGCAAATTGCCCAATGGGCTAAGCACACAATATTTTCTTTCTGCCGTTATTACACCGGTATAATCTTTCAGTGCTTCTAAATAAATAATATCATGCAATTGAATTTTAAAATGCTCATGTCCGTCTTTTATAAACAAAGTATCTCCGCCAAGTGTATGATCCAACAAATTTGCTTTGTGGCGTATGGTTAAATAATTTTGCAGCCGTTCCATTGCTGCTGCAAACCTGTCCGCTTTAAGCGGCTTTACTAAAAAATCCAGTGCAGATGATTCAAAACTTTCTACTGCAAACTCCGGATGTGATGTAATAAAAATACAGGCAGGTATATGGTCTAATTTTTTTCTTAGTGCTATGCCATTCAAGCCGGGCATATCAATATCCAGCAACATTATTTCGGGTGGGTTTTGTTTTGCAAATATTAAAGCCTGCTCCGACGATTGGAAACAGCCTGTAATTTGTAAGAAGGGATAACGGCGGCAAAAAGACAAAGTAGTAAGCCT
This sequence comes from Chitinophagaceae bacterium, assembly GCA_043772635.1. Lineage (GTDB taxonomy): Bacteria > Bacteroidota > Bacteroidia > Chitinophagales > Chitinophagaceae > Ferruginibacter. Next base: position 34,335 of record JAYVGA010000050.1, on the reverse strand, counting down.
GTCTATTTCATCATCATCAGCAATAATACAGTTGAATATTTTTTTTTCAATGCTCATTATTACAAAAGAAGTTTACAAAGTGTATTCAAATTTAATGTTTTAGTGGCATAAAAGAAAACTACTATACCTCTAAGCGGGTATTGCCCAGTTGTCTGTCTATTAAAATGGTTGTTTAGCGATTGTAACATACTCCAGGTAATAAGCGGCCGTAGTTTTATGTACCATTAATCATTTAACTATCTCAGTTATGAAAAAATATGTAATAGCATTATTAGCGGCTCCTTTTTTATTAAGCATTTGCAAAAAAAATAAACCACTATTTAATATAGGAACTGTTGCTATCAAAAACATCCCTCAAAAAATAATATGCCTCCTGTTTTTTGGGGCATTATGCACATCTGTATATGCGCAATGGAGCAATACCAGCAATCAGTTTTACGATAGCCTGCATATGCCGGTTTGCACCACCGCTGCTACACAGCAGAGAAGCATCGTTGTTAAAAGCTTTCCGGACAGTGGTTATTTTGTTATTTGGGAAGATAATCGTACCAACAATTTTACAGGTATTTATGCACAGAAATACGATAAAAACGGCAACCGGCTCTGGGCAGTGGATGGTGTACCTGTTGCTACAGGGACTGATTTAAAAAGTTTTTCAAGTCTTGGTAACGAAAATTTAGATTACCGTAATTACGGCATTGCCTGTACAGATAGTGCCGGTGGTTTTTATACTGGCTGGATGGATAATAACGTTTCGGGTAGTGGCGTTACCAATAAACAACGGGTTTGTGCCCAGCATGTACTTGGCAATGGCACAGCGGTGTTTGGGCAAAATGGTTATATCGTTAGGGAGCCCTTGCCCGGCGAATTATTTTCATGTAAAAACCCACAAATAATTCCAGATGGTAAAAAAGGATTTTTTATCGGGTTTCTTCATGAAAAGCATAATTTTTCTGGTGGAACAACAGGAGTGGATTTGTACGTGTACGATTTTATAGATGAAGGTGGAACGATGGTAGGTAAAGGTGGCGGAAAAATGGACCCAGATCAGGAACAGGGCCATTATTTCGGGAATTGCACTCCGGGTAGTGGGGCTGGTATTCTGGCTAACACGGAAGAATTTATACAGGAATATTTTATTTACCCCAACCTGCAAAACGGCTGTAATATTGTTTGGATATTTAGCAGGAACAGTGTTAACAGGGGCCCCTATATTGCCTTTAACAGTTTATGCCGGGTAAAAAAATCATGCGCTGTTACCGTAAAAAGAAGGTTTGATCATATAAGTATCCCTGCTACTTTTAACTACAACTACGTTAAAGATGATTTAGTAAAATTATACAATCAGTGGACATATCATTACTCTGTATTTTGCACAATTAATGGCAATCTGCTTTTAGAACCCAACGAATGGATTGAAAGTGGCGGGGAGGGATACCGCTTAATAGACTTTAATACCTGCCAGCCCGGTACCTGCGATACAAGCATATTTGACTACGTAAATCTAAGGGGTGCCGTAATACCAACCGGCAGTAATATTAATGCCGGTGTTATAACGGTAAATCAGCGTAATTATATTAATAATGCAATTACCAGTACCTATACCCGTGGTTTTTACCGCCAGCACGATGAAGTATATGATAGCCTGCCTTACCAGTTATGCACAGATACATTGGGGCCACTTTGGGCCTACAATCTTAATGTGCCACCTGGGCTTAAAAAAGTAAGATATGGAGTTGATACTTTATTGGCAAATGGAGGGAATAGGTATCCTTATTCTCTAACTACTGGTGGCAAAAGGCTTTTTGTTACCGGCACCATGCAGGCAGTTCCTTTTAATACTGTCTATCGCAGCGAAACCAGGTTGCAGGAGCTTAAAGTAACAAGCGTTACCTCAGATTCTTTTACAATAAAAAGGCAAACCGATAATGCTGGCGGCATTCTGTTGGGGCGAAATGCCGTTACAAATTATGCGCCAACTGATATTACGTACAGCAACCCCGGTGTGACAGCAGATAAAAATGGCAATGCAATTTTTTATGTAAGCGAAAGCAGGCATCTGAGGGTAAGCCCCATTGGCGACAGTGCAAAATTACTGTGGGGTGCCATGGGCAGGCCAATAGGCACGGTGTTTAACAATAATTACCCTTATGGCCAACAAAGTGGCGATGGCACCGGCGTAATAACATGGACGGGTAATGACAATATTTATATGCGCCGCTTAGATAGTTTAGATGTGCGCAGCCATATACCTTTTAAAAAATTAAAGTCGTTTAAAACACTGCCATTTAACACAGTTCCGCTCATATTTACCGGCGCAAGTAAAGCGTTTTCTTTATTAGATGCTAATGGTTTTGATGTTAATAATAATGTGCTTACAAGTTCTATAATTGAAATACTTGATAACTATGATTTAGGTTATACACAGGCACAGGTGTACGACCATAACGGCCCGATACGCTTATATAACGGTAAGCCCTACCTGAACAGGAACTATGATATTGTGCCCCAAAATAATCCTAATGGTGCTGCCACAATACTGTTACGTTTATTTTTTACGCAACAGCAATTTGATGATTTAAAAACCGCTGACCCAACTATTATCAGCCCGGCCAGCCTTGCTGTAATAAAACACCCCGGTAACATTATTACAGCAGCCTATGCCCCGGTAACCGGAGAAGTAACTATACTGCCAACTGCATGGAAGGCGGTGGATGGTGGTTATTACATAGAGTTTCCCGTTACCTCATTCAGTAATTTTTTTGTATTCAAAAATAGCAATGTGGTTGTGCCGGTAACATGGGTAAACGTAAATGCACAATGGGTAAACAATACAAAGACAAAAGTAAATTGGCAGGTGGGCAACCAGGTAAACGTAAGCAGCTATATAGTTCAATATAGTACCAATGGAACCAATTTTAGTAATGTATGCGAAGTGCCAGCCGCAACCAACAACAGTAACTATCAATGCGTGGTAACAGCCACCAAGCCCGGCAATACTAATTATTACCGCATTTTAGAAAAAGACCAGGATGGCAAAAGTAATTATAGCAAAACGGTGGTATTAAAGCCATTTACCAAAGTAGATGTAATTAAAATATTTCCTAACCCGGCTACTAACATTATCCATATAGAAAGCAATGAAATAATAAGCCAGGTAAACATACATGACCTTGCCGGCAGGTTATTGATTCATAAATTTCCTGATGACAAAAGTTCAGACATCAACATAACAATACTGGCAAAGGGTATTTATACGGTAAGGATAAAAAATATTTTGGGAACAATAAAAAGTGAAAAACTAATTATTCAATAAACAAAAAACTTTCTGCTTAGCATCTTAGAAGCTGTCTAAAAATGATTGTATGAATTTCTTATTTGGCCAAAAGTGGCTCCGATAGCTATCGGAGCCACGGCGGATCGCCGCCGTTCGTGTCCCACGAACGGCTTACATGGCGAATGAAAATTCTATTCTTAGACAGCTTCTTAGAAATAACAGAAGATATCAGCCTGTAAAAAATTATTTTTTACAATATGTACTGCAACCTGGTTTTCTAAATTCAATTACACACAAAAAATATTACAATGAATTTTTTTAAAGTGTTTTTCATTATTACAATAATCAGCATGCTCAGTTGTGGCAGCAGCACTGATAAAGAAAAAAGTGAAATAACAAGTACTCCTGAAAATACTGTTATAGAAAACAGCATAAATGCCGATACCTATTTAATGGCTGCCATAAACGGCTCTCCCTGGCAAGCTAACCACAACATAGAATCTTATACCATGGATAATACAATTATGCTTGGTGGTGAAAATGATGCCTGGGTAATGGGAATAAACATTCCTGATAATGTAATTACCGGGCAAACAATAAATACAGATGCAAGTATAGCCAGGAAAATGAAAGGCTCATCCAATATTTTATACAATGCAGAAATTGCTGTAATAAAAATTACCAGTAAGACTTCAACAGGTTTGGAAGGTAGTTTTTCGTTTACTGGAATACATGCTAATGGTAAAGAAAAAGTAATAGTGGAGAATGGGAAATTTAAAACACAATTAAAAAAAATGTAAAACAACATCTGGTAAAAAATATTTTCAACATCAATAAATAATCATCATGAAAAAAATTATTGCTTTTCTATTTATTCTTTTGGCAAGTAGAAACCTGGCAGCGCAAAACGTAGGTATAAATAATAATAATCCGCAGGCAGCTCTGGATGTAAACGGCGATATCATTCTCCGAAACAGCGCATTAAATATTGTGGATGGCGCAAATGATAACATTGATATTAGCACACAAAAATTTTCGCATTATACAATGAATGGAAACACTACAGTATTTGATATTGGTGGTTTTACAGGTGGGGTTGATGGTAGAACGATTACCATTTATAACCCGGGTGCATACGGTTATTTTATTAAACATTTATCTGCGGGCTCGTTAGCAGCAAATCAAATTCATACTGGTACTGGTGTAGATATTCTTATGAGCAGTTATAGCTCTACCACATTTAGATACCAGGCTATAGATAATCTTTGGCATCTAACTGCACTGCACAATGAGCAGGTAAGTGGCGGTGGAAGTGGAACCGAGTGGACAACTTCTGGTACAAATATTTTTAATAGTAATATTGGTAATGTTGGAATTGGTAGTATTACGCCGTTGCAAAAATTGGATGTAAATGGCGCTTCTATATTAGCAAACAGCACTGCAATAGACCCTGATTTATATGGCAATAGAGTAGTTGCGGGTCGGATAGCAGATGGTAGTGGCTTTGATGTATTAAGCGGTATTGGTGGTAATGCTAGTACGAATATTATTTTTCAGGGAAGAAGTTGGGCATTGGGATCAAATGGAGGTAACTTTTATGTAGCATCTGGTACCAGCTTATCAAATACTTTACAAACAGGAATTCAAATTAATGGAAACAGAGATGTAATACTTGTACCCATCAGTGGAAATGTAGGCATTGGAAACGCTAATCCCTCTGCTGCCTTGGATGTTAACCGTGGTGTTAGTACTGGCGGGACAGCAGCTTTTAGAGGGACAACTCATGTTTCGCATTTTAATTTTAGCACTCCGGAAAATACTTATATAAGGGGTGGAAAAACATCAAGCGCAGTTTTAATTAATGATAGTCATAATGGCAATGTGTATATAGCTGAAGGTGGAGGTAATGTGGGCATTGGTACAAATGTATTGGCCTACAAACTAAATGTAAATGGCAGTATAAGAAGTAAAGAAGTAATTGTAGAAACTGGCTGGGCCGATTTTGTTTTTGATAAAGAATATAAACTCCCTTTATTAAGTGATGTAGAAAAATTTATAAAAGAAAATAAACATTTACCCGGTATTCCATCTGCAAATGAAATACAATTGAACGGATTAAAAGTAGGTGAATTACAAACTAAGATGATGGAGAAGATTGAAGAACTGACTTTATATGTAATTGAGTTGGAGAAAAAAATTGGGCAATTGCAAATGGTGATTGAAACAAAAAAATAATTCTTACTGTTTAAAAGCATTAATAAATGAAACGCATATTATATACAACAATATTTTTTTTCAGTTTTCAAATCGAAATGACAGCACAGGAAAACGATTATTGTAAAACCCCGGACGCTTCCCTATTTTCTTCTGTTTCAATAAACGGATGGGTAAACTTTCAACAGGGTTTAAAATTAAATGCACCAAATCTTTTTCTAAGCCAAAAAAAATCATTTCTGCTTCCTGATAATTTTGAAATGAAAAAAGTAAAATCTTTTTCAGATGAACTGGGTTTTTCTCATACCTGGTATTCACAATATGTAAATAATATCCCTGTATTATTTGGGCATTTTATTTTACACGAAAAAAATAACCAATTGCAATCCGGCAATGGAAAAATCTATACAACATCCAATATAAATTCATCAAAATCTATATCCGAAAATGAAGCCGTAAAAAAAGCATTGCTTTTGGTTAATGCAAAAAAATACTACTGGCAGGATACTGCTAAAGAAAACAGAGTAAAAAGAAAATTAAATAAGTTTAGTGCTACCTATTATCCCCAGGCAGAATTATTTTATCATTATGATGAATTAACCGCTCAGTTACGTTTATGTTATAAAATGGCAATCAAAGCATTTGACCCCGGTAAATCAGGAATATTATACATGTATGCAGATAATGGTTATGTATTTTTATGGGATCCAATGGAACGTTCTACATGTGATGCAAGCGTTGTAAATACTGTATGGTATGGAAACCGTACCATTTATTGTTACACAGATGTTGCTACAAGCGGATGGGACCTGGAAGATGATTGCACAGCATCAACATTTAAAGTGTACGATTATGCAACTGCATCTAATAGTATTTTTAATAGCGGTAATAATCAATGGACCACGCCACGGCAAAGAAGTGCCGCTACAGCTTTGTGGTGTATAAGACAATCCAGGGAAGTATTTTGGAATAACTACAGCAGAGATGGCCATAATGCAAACGGAGGTAATATTGATATGTATTTTGATTATATTTTTGCCGGAAACCAAACAAGTAATGCAAATTATTCTTATGATCAATTTGGCGACGATGAAATAAATATTGGAAGAGGAGCTGAAAATCCCTCTATTTTGGATGATTTTGTAGCTTTAGATATTCTTGCACATGAATTTACGCATGGAGTTACACAATTTACAGCAGGTCTGCTTTACAGAAGAGAATCTGGTGCTCTGAATGAATCTTTCTCAGATATTTTTGGCGAATTTGTAGAAAATAAAATTTTTGGTGGAAATAACTGGTTACTGGGCTGGGACTTGACTAATACAAACGGAAACCATTTACCTCAAAGGAATCTTGAGAATCCAAATCAATTTGATCAACCAGATAGATACCTGGGTTCAAAATGGAGAGATGCTACACCTGGTTGTAATCCAATGGGGCCGGGCACTCCTGGCGACAATGATTTTTGTGGTGTTCATTTTAATAGTGGAGTTCAAAACAGAATGGCTTATCTGTTATCGGTTGGTGGTAGTGGTTGGACCAACGATTCTACTTCCCATAATAGTACTGCAACGGGTTCAAATCCTTATCCATGGGCTGTATCAGGTATCGGAATTGATAAGGCAGCACGAATAGCATATAGGGTTTTAACAAGTTATCTTAATGCAAGTTCTAATTATTATGATAGCAGAAGTGCATGGGTACATGCAGCAGTAGATATATATGGGCCATGTAGTTTTGAAGCAATACAAACTGGCAAAGCATGGCATGCTGTAGGTATTTATCCTCCTTTATCAGTAAGTAGTAATTTTTGCGGCACTTATGGTAATACCCCAATTACAGTAGCAAATGTTGGTCAAATTAATGTGGCGCAAAATTGTACAGTAAATATTTTACCAACAGGCAATACTGTACAGGTTACTTCGGGAACAAAAATAGTAATAGGATCAAATCCTGGATTTGCCGTTTTAAATGGGAGTCGTTTTATTTTAAACATTAATAGTGATTGTTATTTTGCCTCCTATTAAAATATGTATTGAAAAATTAAGATTAATAATACTGGCAGAAGATTATTTATTTAAATTATTTTTTAGGAAAAATAAATATGAAACAGTTTTTGTTTTTAAGTATATCTGTTTTACTACTCTCCTGCAGCCAGCAAACATTCTTTATTATAGGCCATGCAGAATAAAGCAGGTGATTTTGCTGTGGTACAATTACCCAAATCTGTGTAAAGAAAAGTGCCTGATATATTTTCAAATCAAAAAATAATTTTTACAACATCAAATTACAAGTGTTTAAAGTGCAGGATAAAAAATATTTTGTCTGCCTCAATAAAACGGTTGCTATTTATTTATCTGCATACGTTAAAATAATTTACACGTTTATTATGCAATGAATTTTTATCAGATAAATTATTTAAATGCAATGATGTTAGCTAAAGTTAAGCTGCAATATGGGGGTTTTTTTATCAAAATTTATATGCCAGTGTAACCGCTGCCAATGCAGGCGCTATTGGATTTACACTATTATCGTCATGTACATAATAACTAAGCTTGTTAAAGATATTGGTAACTTTTGCTCTTACAGAAAACTTTTGATATTGATATCCGGCTGATACATCAAACTGAAAATAATCCGGTACCGGCATCAATTTATACCTATCATTATTTACCCTTACCCGGGTACTTCTACCTGCAACTCTTTCGCCCATGTAAGTACTCATCACCCCAATATTAAAACCTTTTAATGCACTCCTGCTGCTGAAAATATAATAAACACTTGCATGGGCAGTATGCTGTGGATTATAGCGTAATGCAGAACCAACAATGTACTCTGTACTTTTGGTGTATTTGGTTTCGTTAAAACTATATCCCGCCATTAACTGTACTCCCCTCATGGGCTTAGCTGAAAGATCTATTTCTACACCTTTGCCGGTAACTTCTCCTGCAAGCTCTTTAATATTGCTGTTGTTATTTGCATTGCCGCTGGCATCCTGTAAACTAACCTGCGCCAGGTTACTGTTTATTATTTTATATACCGTAACATTTGCAGAAATTAATTTTTTGAACAGTTCTGTTTTTATTCCTGCTTCAAACTGATCTATGACAGAAGGCGCTAATGGTTTTAAAAAAACATCCGTACCTGTATTTATGGTAAAAGAATTGGCATAACTGGTAAATAAAGAAATATTTTTTACAGGTTGATAAACCAGTCCCAGCCTTGGACTAAAAGCATCATTAGCAGCATTAGCTGTAAAGCTTCTTTTGTTTTTAGTGATGCTGTCCGTATAAGCACCATTTGTTATTTGCCTGGTATATCGAAGACCCGCAAGCAATTTTAATTTTTCTGTAATGGATACCAGGTCCTGCACATAAACTCCATATCTTTTAGTGAGTGTATGCGTAACAGTAGTGGCAGTTACAGAAGGAATATCGGTTCGCTGGGTATATTTATCCAGATTGTAAATATTAACAGTGTCATACACGTTTTTATTGGCGATGACTGCATTTGAATAAACAAATGCATTTACCTCAGTGTTGTATTGGTCTGCATCTGCACCCAACAAAAATGTATGCGCCATTTTTCCTGTTTTAAAGCTGCCTGTTAAATCAAGTTGAGTAATATAATATTTTTCATTGTTTTTACTTTTCTGTATTCCCCTGGCCCAGGTGCCATCTTCTTTTACAAACTGGCTGCTGGCATTTGGCGGGGTTGTTCCAAAAAGTTCACTATTATATGCCTGGTAAGAAGAAGTGCTGGTAAGTTTCCATTTTAAATTCAGATCATGTGTGACGGTTACTGTGGCAGATTGCTGCTTTACTTTATTATAACTCCATGCTGCACCTAAAAAACGGTTTCTGGGTACATTTGCAATTACATAATTAACGGCACCGGTTCCATTATCCAATGTTCTTTTATCAGATAAAAAATCTCCCTCAGCTAAAATTTTAGTTTTTTTACCCGCCATAAAAACGAAAGAAGGATTTATATAAATACGTTGGGAACTCACTTCATCCCTAAAGCTGTTTGCTTTTTCATGAGTTGCATTAAACCTGTATGCAAGGGTATTATTTTTATTTAAGGGTCCGTAAATATCAAATGAAGGCTTATAAAAATTGTAACTGCCTGCACGAAATGAAACTTCACCACCCTTCTCAAACTTTGGTTTTTTAGTAACCAGGTTTAACACACCGCCAGCGGCCACATTACCAAACAGTATGGCTGCACTGCCTTTTAATACTTCTACTTTTTCCAGGGCACTTATTTCCGGCATTGCTCCGTTGTTATATCTAACGCCATTTTTAAATGTATTGCTGCTGTTAAAAGCATAACCCCTGCCGCCAATCTCTTCCTGTGTACCGCCGGATGTACCATATACATATATCCCGGTGGTATTGCCGATTACTTCGCTTAACCGCAAACTTTGCTGGCGCTCTATTACATCCTTTCCAATTACAGCAATGCTTTGCGGCATATCCATTGCCTTTACAGGCAATTTTCCAACGCTTACCACTTTTTCATTCTGGCTCCTTGTAGCCAGAATTACCACCTCTTTTAGCTGATTGGTATTTTCAACCAATGCAAAATTTATTGTAGCCGTTTCATTTAAATTTACCTGCACAGGTTTTTGCTGTGTTTGTAAACCGGTGTAAGAAACAATTACCATATACTTTCCTGCCGGTAAGTTATGTATCTCAAAATTGCCGGCTGCATCACTCACGGCAAATTTCCGCTTTTCCATGATAGCTATATTTACGTTTTCAGCAGCTACCCCATCACTCGTAACTATCGTACCTTTTATTAAATTTTGTGCTGTAGTAATAGTAGAAAAAAGAAAAACTCCCAATATCAAAAATGTAAACCTGGTCATAATTTATACCCGTTATTTAAATTGCTCTTTAATAATTTTTTACCGAAGGCAAATAAAAAACAAACCATTTTAAGATCGCTTTCCTATTGGGAAAAGGATTTACGCAAAACGGAAATAGCGTTTTTTATAGAAGTAAAACCATGAAGCATATTATTTATAAAATAAAAAGTTAGTATATGATTACCATAATTGGCTTTTTCCAATAGCTGTTTAACCGGCGCAAACAGGCGGTAATTTTTTATGCCAAACTAAAATTATCTTAACTTGCAGCTATATTCAAACACCCAAAAATGCAATCTATCCGCCCCCTATTTGCATTAAGCATATTGTTGCTTTGCAATTTTAGTTTTGCTCAAACGCTGCAGCGTAAGCAAAGTTTTGGTACAGATGGTTTTTCTATAACCAATCTTTCTAATGAAGCGCCAAATTTTGCATACAGCATAGCACAGCAGTCTGATGGTAAAATGCTGATGGCCGGCTCTACACTTACACGGCTTTTTACAAATGGCAATGCAGACAGCAGCTTTGGAACCAACGGGCTTGACTTAAAAGCTGAGTTTCCTTATGTAAATGCAATGGCGGTTCAAAACGATGATAAAATTATCTGCGCTTTTAATGATTATTACCAGGTGTTGCTTAAACGTTTTACTGCTGCAGGTATTTTAGACAGCAGTTTTGGCAGCAATGGCCTGGTTACAATTTACGAACCCAATAAACTTTTTTATATTAATGCTGTAAGGCTTCAGCAGGACGGAAAGATATTGGTTACAGGAAGTTGCACTATTAATAATAAATCAAGTTTTTTTGTGGCAAGATTTTTAAACAATGGCATGCCCGATCTTTCTTTTAATGCTGATGGAAAACTGATCATTGGTCTTTCTGATTACGATAATGCAGCATATGATATTGCTGTACAAAGCAGCGGAAAAATTGTTGTAGGCGGAAGCAGCATCAGCAATTTTGGCTCAAATCCTAAACTGGTTGTTATTAGATTAAATGCAGATGGCAGCCGGGATATGAATTTTAATACAACCGGAATGCTGGAATACGCTTCGGCCTCCGGCTCCGGTGAAGCTGCTTACCTGCTGCAGCGCTATCCCGATGACAGAATATTAATAGCCGGCAACGCTAATGGTCAAATCCTCTTACTGCGCCTCTTGGCCGGAGGCAGCCTTGATCTTAGCTTTAGTTCCGATGGATTGCTGACTGAAGCCGGCCAGGGTTTAAGCAGGGCAAAACAATTAAAAATATTAAACAACAACAGCATCCTTGTAACAGGCCATACATCGCAGGCAGACTCCATAAACTGGAACTATGCAGCCTTTAAATTTGATGATGCAGGTAATGCAGATAACAGTTTTAATGGAAACGGAAAAACCTGGTTAAGCTCTGCTGCAAATGATTATAACGCAGGCAGCATACTGCTTAATGATGGCAGTATTTTAATGGGGGGATATAATGACTCCACCCTGTTACCAAACACTGCACTAATAAATACAGCAGGTAATTTTAATCTTTCGTATGGCAGCAATGGAATAAAATATCTTAAAATAAATGGTACCGATGAACGGATTTATAAGATGCTCAAACAATCCGACAATAAAATAATTGCAATAGGTAAAACTACCAATGTGCTGGCCACTATAAACTTTACTGTTTTGATAAGATATAAAACTGATGGGAACATTGACAGTAGTTTTGGTACGTCCGGCATTGTAAGCATTGATGATACTGCTTTTGTTTTTCATTCGGCCCTGATGCAAAGCGATAATAAAATAATACTTGTTGGAGATAAATATTCCGGTGGCGAATTTCCTGAAAATAACATTGCATTGATACGATTAAACAGCAATGGTTTTATAGATAATGGGTTTGGTGTTGAAGGAATGGTTTTACTGAACGCTTCAGGTACCAATGGCTTTGGAAATGCCGCAGCCATTTTAAGTAATGGCAGCATAGTGGTTGCAGGTAAGGATTATGAAAATTTTGACATTATAGTTGTACAGAGGGTTTTAACTAATGGCAGTATAGATAATGCATTTGGCATTAATGGACGCAAATTAATAAACCTTGGTATGCAGGAAACAGGAGTGGGTTCCATGGCACTTCAGGCCGACGGAAAAATTCTCATCGGAGGTTATGTGGCAGATCAAAATGGTTTGTCAGGTTTTTTCTGCTTACGCCTTTTAAACAATGGAGAGATAGATAACGGATTTGCCAATAACGGTGTTTATAAAACGCCCCCGGCTGCTGTTAGTTTTATAGAATTATATTCATTGCTTACAGCCTCCGATGATAAAATTATATTATCGGGTTTTGTAACAAATCCGTCTGGTATAACAGGTTCTGCTGCGGTGGTAAAATTATTAAGCAACGGCAGTACAGATAACAGTTTTAATGGCACAGGTTTAAATTTTTATTATAAATCATTGGACAACGATTCTACTTTTATTTTTCCTTATGCAGCAGCCGTTCACCCTGATAGCAGCCTGTATATAACCGGCGAAGCTTACAACCAGTCCAATGAGCAGCAACCATTCATTATCCGCATAAAACAAAATGGTAGTATAGATAGTACACTTGCTGTAGATGGCAGCGGTTGGTATCGCATTGGCTCTGCCAATAGTAAAGTTTATGCAAATGATATCTTCATCAACAGCAGCGACAGTACCCTTTTTATTGGCGGAGCAAAAACTACTACAGGCAACAATGATGACTTATTAATAGCAGCGTATAAAAGATTACCGGATATACCCGGCATTACTTATGTATTTAATGGTAATGGATTATGGACTAATGGTGCCAACTGGCTTGATGGATTAGTGCCACCAACAACTTTACCTAATGGTGCCAGCATTGTTGTTTCGCCTGCAGCAGGCGGCACCAGCATTTTAAATATTAACCAAACCATTGCTGCCGGCGGAAAAATAATGGTAACAACAGGTGCCCAAATGCTGATACAGGGAGATTTGATAATCGGCCATTAAAACATAGCTGAAGAGTTTTTAGCTACGCTAATAAAGTAATTACCATGGCTTTCTTTACCATCATACACCTAATGCATGGAATAGTGTCTGCACAATTATCAACATTTATTCTGTATAAGGATTTTACAAAATTTAATTTATCTATCACACAAAAAAAGGAGCAAGACTTTCATCTCACTCCTTTCTTCAATTATTATAGCGCTTCCAAGTTCCCCTTCGGGGGATTTAGAGGGCTTTTATTCTTCTTCGTCAAAACTCATGGCCTCTTTGGTTGTCATCAGCAGTTCGTATTCTTCCTTGCTTCCTACAATCATATTTTCAAACTCACGGAGTCCTGTACCCGCTGGTATATGATGGCCGGTGATAACGTTTTCTTTTAAGCCAAGCATTTCATCGGTCTTACCCTGTATAGCTGCAGAGCTTAATACTTTGGTAGTTTCCTGGAAGGAAGCTGCAGATATCCAGCTATGTGTACCCAGCGATGCTTTAGTAATACCCAGCAGCAACGGAGAAGATGTAGCCGGACTTGCATCACGGAACTCTACGAGTTTTTTATCTGCTCTTCTTAAGATAGAATTTTCTTCACGTACATCACGCAGTGTAGCAATCTGGCCTGTTTTAAGCCTGGTGCTTTCTCCATGATCTACCACTACCTTTTTATCGTAGATATAATCATTCTCTGCATTAAAGTCCATCCTGTCTTCTGTATCTCCTTCTAAAAATTTAGTATCGCCTGCATCTTCAATGGTTACTTTACGCATCATCTGGCGTACGATCACCTCCACATGTTTGTCGTTTATACGCACACCCTGCAAACGGTACACTTCCTGAATTTCATTTACCACATATTCCTGCACAGCAAACGGACCTTTAATAGAAAGTATATCTGCAGGAGCTGTCTGGCCATCGGATAATGAAGAACCGGCTTTTACAAAGTCGCCATCCTGCACCAAAATCTGGCGGCTCAATGGTACTAAGTATTTGCGGATTACACCATCTTTAGCTTCTACGATTATTTCCCTGTTACCACGTTTAATGGCTCCAAAAGCAACCACACCATCTATCTCACAAACCACCGCAGGGTTGCTTGGGTTACGTGCCTCAAACAATTCTGTAACACGTGGCAAACCTCCGGTAATATCTTTAAGCTTGCTTAACACCCTTGGTATTTTAACCAGTACCTGTCCGCTTCTTACATCATCCCCTTCTTCTATTACAATATGCGAACCTACCGGCAGGTTATAGGTTTTCTTTTCTTTACCTTCTACAATAATTGCAGGTAATTTGGTTTTATCTTTTGTTTCTATTACTACTTTTTCACGGTGACCTGTTTGCTCATCTGCTTCATCACGGTAAGTAACACCTTCTATCAATGCATCAAATTTAATGGCACCATGTACTTCGGCCACAATAACATTGTTAAACGGATCCCATGTGCAAATCACTTCTCCCTTTGTTATTTTTTGCCCGTCTTTCACATTTAAAACAGAACCATAAGGAATATGCATACTGTTTAATAAACGGTCAGACTTTACATCAATGTTTCTTATCTCACCGGTACGGCCAATTACAACCTGTATTTTTTTACCTTCTGCATTTTCTGTAGATACAGTACGTAATCCATCAAACTGCAATGTACCATCAAACTTAGCATACAGGCTGGATTCTACAGAAGTAGAACCGGCCACACCACCCACGTGGAAGGTACGCAAGGTTAACTGAGTACCAGGTTCACCGATTGATTGTGCTGCAATAATTCCAACTGCATCGCCACGCTGTGCCAGTATTCCACTTGCCAGGTTTTTACCATAACATCTTACACATACACCACGTTTGCTTTCGCAGGTTAATACAGAACGTATTTCCACCGTTTCAATACCGCTTTCATCTATAACCTTTGCATCATCTGCACTTATTTCTTTACCGGCATTTATAATTAATTCTTCTGTTAACGGGTTAAATACATCATGCAATGAAGTACGTCCTTCTATCCTGTCGCTTAATGGTTCAATAATATCTTCGTTATCTTTTAATGCAGATGTTGCAATACCACGCAGTGTACCACAATCTTCTTCATTAATAACCACATCCTGTGCAACGTCTACCAATCTCCTGGTTAAGTAACCGGCATCGGCAGTTTTTAAAGCCGTATCAGCCAAACCTTTACGGGCACCATGGGTACTGATAAAATATTCCAGTACACTAAGGCCATCTTTAAAGTTTGCCAAAATGGGGTTTTCAATAATTTCAGATCCTGATGACCCACTCTTACGTGGTTTAGCCATCAAACCTCTTAAACCAGCCAGCTGTTTAATCTGTTGTTTACTACCACGGGCACCACTATCCAGCATCATATACACAGAGTTAAAGCCCTGCTTATCTATTGCCAGTTCCCGAATTAATGTTTCTGTAACCTTGGTATCTACACGGCTCCAGATATCAATAATCTGATTATAACGCTCGTTGTTGGTAATTAAACCCATGTTGTAACTGTCCCACACTTCTGCTACTTCGCCTTTTGCATTTTCTACCAGCTCACCTTTTACCGCAGGGATAATAAGATCGTTGATGTTAAAGGATAATCCACCACGGAAAGCCATACGGTAACCGAGTGTTTTAATATCATCCAAAAATCTTGCAGTGATAGGAACACTGGTCCATTTAATTATATCACCAATAATTTCACGCAATGCTTTTTTAGTAAGCAATGCATTTATAAAACCTACTTCTTTTGGAACAAACTGGTTAAAGATTACACGACCAACAGTTGTTTCAATTAATTTATAAGTAAGCGTACCATCGTTGTTACGGTAGTTTGCTCTTACTCTTATATTGGCATGAAGATCTACCTGCTTTTCGTTGTAGGCAATAATTACTTCTTCTGCAGAATAAAATGCTTTGCCCTGCCCCTTTACTATTTCATCTCCGATAGTTTTTTTACCCTTGGTAATGTAATACAGACCAAGCACCATGTCCTGCGAAGGAAGGGTGATGGGTGTACCATTTTGCGGGTTTAAAATGTTGTGAGAAGATAGCATGAGTAACTGCGCTTCAATAATTGCAGCATTGCTCAAAGGCACGTGAACAGCCATCTGATCTCCATCGAAATCGGCGTTGAAGGCCGTAGTTACCAACGGGTGCAATTGTATGGCCTTACCTTCTATTAATTTTGGCTGAAAAGCCTGTATAGATAAACGGTGTAATGTTGGGGCCCTGTTTAACATTACCGGGTGACCTTTCAAAATATTTTCTAAGATATCCCAAATGATAGCTTCTTTTTTATCCACTAATTTTCTTGCACTCTTCACTGTTTTTACAATACCTCTTTCTATGAGCTTGCGGATAATAAATGGCTTAAATAATTCTGCCGCCATATCTTTTGGCAAACCACACTCATGCATTTTTAATTCTGGCCCTACTACAATTACAGAACGACCGGAGTAATCAACACGCTTTCCTAACAGGTTCTGACGGAAACGACCTTGTTTACCTTTCAATACATCACTCAATGATTTTAATGCACGTCCACCTTCTGCTTTAACGGCATTAGATTTACGGCTGTTGTCAAACAATGAATCTATCGCTTCCTGCAGCATACGTTTTTCATTACGCAAAATCACTTCAGGTGCTTTAATTTCCAATAACCTTTTTAAACGGTTGTTACGGATAATAACCCTGCGGTATAAATCATTTAAATCGGAAGATGCAAAACGGCCACCATCCAAAGGAACCAACGGACGAAGCTCGGGCGGGATAACAGGAATGTACTGCATTACCATCCACTCCGGGCGGTTATTAATTCTTGTATTGGCATCACGGAAACTTTCTACAACGCTCAAACGCTTTAAGGCATCTGCTTTACGCTGTTGAGAAGTTTCGTTTGCTGCAGCATGCCTAAGATCAAAACTAAGCTGATCAAGATCTAATCTTTCCAGCATAGCATGCACGGCTTCGGCACCCATTTTAGCAATAAATTTTTCCGGATCTTCATCAGGAAGCATCTGGTTTTCTTTTGGAAGGGTATCCAAAATATCCAGGTATTCTTCTTCTGTTAAAAGATCACTGTAGTTCTGTCCTTTATCGGCACGTATACCTGATTGAATAACCACAAAACGCTCGTAGTAAACGATGGTCTCTAATTTCTTAGAGCTCATACCCAGCAGGTAACCAATTTTATTGGGCAACGATTTAAAGTACCAGATATGCACAACAGGCACAACTAATTTGATGTGACCCATTCTTTCTCTGCGCACTTTTTTCTCTGTAACTTCTACACCGCAACGGTCGCACACAATACCCTTATAACGGATACGCTTATACTTACCGCAGGCACATTCATAATCCTTTACCGGCCCAAAAATTCTTTCGCAAAACAAACCGTCTCTTTCTGGTTTGTAAGTACGGTAGTTAATGGTTTCCGGCTTTAATACTTCGCCATAGCTTCTTTCCAGAATGCTGTCGGGCGAAGCCAAACCAATCGTAATTTTAGAAAACGATGGTCTCGGACGATTTTCTTTTTTGAATGCCATATTATATTTTACTTTTTACCCCAAACCCCTAAAGGAGCTTAAGAACTTTTTTAATTTATTGCATTATACCCTTTCATTAAGGAAATGCTGTTTTGAATTTATGACTTCCAGTTCCCCTTTAGGGGCGGAGGGGCCTTTACTCAAACTTCAAATCCAATCCTAATCCACGTAACTCATGCACCAATACATTGAATGATTCCGGAATACCTGGCCTTGGTATGTTATCGCCTTTTACGATGGCTTCATACGTTTTAGCCCTTCCGATAATATCATCCGATTTAAGGGTGAGCAATTCCTGCAGGATGTTTGATGCACCATAAGCTTCCAGTGCCCAAACCTCCATTTCTCCAAAACGCTGACCACCAAACTGGGCTTTACCACCCAGCGGCTGTTGTGTAATGAGAGAGTATGGCCCGATTGAACGTGCGTGCATTTTATCATCCACCATGTGGTGAAGTTTAATCATATAAATGATACCTACGGTAGCTCTCTGATCAAAACGGTCACCAGTTTCGCCATCATATAAATAAGTATGACCAAACTTAGGAAGTCCTGCTTCGTTAACTCTTTCGTCTATCTCTTCTACACTTGCACCATCAAAAATCGGGGTTGCAAAACGAACACCCAGTTTTTCACCGGCCCAGCCCAGTACGGTTTCATATATCTGGCCTAGGTTCATACGGCTTGGTACACCCAATGGATTCAACACAATATCTACCGGTGTTCCATCTTCCAGGAACGGCATATCTTCATGACGAACAATTTTGGCAACAATACCTTTATTACCGTGACGGCCCGCCATTTTATCACCTACTTTAAGTTTACGTTTTACAGCCATGTACACTTTAGCCAGTTTTAATACACCGGCTGGTAATTCATCGCCAATAGAGATGTTGAATTTTTCTCTTTTGTAACGGCCCAACTCTTCATTGTATTTAATGTTGTAGTTGTGCAGCAGTGTATTAATAAGGTCATCGGTTTTTTCATCGCCGCTCCAGCCTAATGGATTTACATTTACATAATCAATGTTGGCAAGATTTTTTGCAGTGAATTTTACGCTTTTGCTAATCATCACTTCTCCAAAATTGTTGGTAACACCCTGGCTGGTTTTATCTTTAAGCAAAGTCTGCAGTTTTTGCTGCAACAGCTCCATGATAATTCCTTCATTGGTTTCGTGCGTTTTTTCAATTTTTTCCAGCTGTGCCTTCTCTCTTACTTTAGCATTCTTATCTTTCTTTGCACGCTGAAATAATTTTTTATTTATCACCACACCCTCTGTACCACTTGGTGCTTTAAGGGAAGCATCTTTTGCATCACCTGCTTTATCTCCAAAAATGGCTCGCAGCAGTTTCTCTTCCGGTGTAGGATCGCTCTCTCCTTTTGGTGTTATTTTACCAATAATAATATCGCCTTCTTTAATGGTAGCGCCAATGCGGATGATACCATTCTGATCCAGGTCTTTTGTAGCTTCTTCGCTTACGTTAGGAATATCCGGTGTTAATTCTTCTTCGCCCAGTTTGGTATCTCTTACCTCTGTTTCAAACTCACTTATGTGAATAGAAGTGAACCAATCGTCTTTAACTACTTTTTCAGAAATTACAATGGCATCCTCAAAGTTGTAACCCTTCCATGGCATAAAGGCCACTTTAAGATTACGGCCCAATGCCAGTTCCCCGCCTTTTGTTGCGTAACCTTCTGTTAAGAAATCGCCTTCAGAAACCTTTTGTCCTTTTATTACTGCAGGGCGCAGGTTGATGGTTGTTTCCTGGTTTGTGCGAACAAACTTGGTTAATTTATAAATAGTCAAATCGTCTTCAAAACTTACCAATTGCTGTGCTTCAGTTCTTTTATAACGAACATGAATTTCGTTGGCATCTACATATTCTACCATACCATCGCCATCTGCATGAATCTGAATCCTTGCATCACGGGCTGCTTTACCTTCCAGGCCTGTTCCTACAATTGGAACCTCAGGACGCAGTAATGGTACAGCCTGGCGCTGCATGTTTGATCCCATCAATGCACGGTTGGCATCATCATGCTCCAGGAAGGGAATTAATGAAGCACTTAAACCAACAATCTGGTTGGGTGCCACATCCATATATTCCACTTCTTTTTTATCCAATATTGGGAAATCACCTGTCTGACGTGACTTAATCATGTCTTCTATGAAATTCCCTTTTTCATCAATATCAATATTTGCCTGGGCAATTTTTGCTGTATCTTCTTCTTCTGCACTCAGGAAAGTAATCTTCTTCATATCCACTTTGCCTTCCGTTACTTTACGGTAAGGAGTTTCGATGAAGCCCATTTCGTTTATTTTGGCATGAACGCAAAGCGTAGATATTAAACCAATGTTTGGTCCTTCCGGAGTTTCTATAGTACATAAGCGACCGTAGTGAGAATAGTGAACGTCACGTACCTCAAAACCTGCACGCTCCCTGCTTAAACCACCGGGTCCCAGTGCGGAGATACGACGCTTGTGCGTTATCTCACTCAAAGGATTAGTTTGATCTAAGAACTGGGATAACTGAGAAGTACCAAAGAAAGAATTGATAACAGAAGACAATGTTCTTGCATTAATCAAATCTACAGGAGTAAATACCTCGTTGTCACGAACGTTCATTCTTTCCCTGATGGTACGGGCCATACGGGCCAGACCAACACCGAACTGAGCGTATAACTGCTCGCCTACTGTACGTACACGACGGTTGCTCAAGTGATCAATATCATCCACTTCACTTTTACCATTGGTTAATTGTACCAGCGTTTTAATGATGGCGATAATATCGTCTTTAGTCAATACTTTCTTTTCGATAGGGAAATTCAATCCAAGGCGGCGGTTAATTTTATAACGGCCCACTTCACCAAGATCATATCTTTTATCAGAGAAGAATAATTTATCAATGATACCACGGGCAGTTTCATCATCCGGGGCATCTGCACCACGCAGTTGCTTATAGATGTGCTGCACAGCTTCCAGTTCACTGTTTGAAGTATCTTTATTTAATGTATTGTAGATAATGGCATAATCACCACTTACTTCTTCTTTTTGAATAAATACACTCTTAACATCCATATCAAGGATCATCGTAATATTGGAATCATCCAGTATGCTATCCCTTTCTAAAATGATTTCATTTCTTTCGATAGAAACTACTTCACCAGTATCTTCATCTACGAAGTCTTCTACCCAGGTGCGCAGTACACGGGCAGCCAGGCGTTTGCCTATATGTTTTTCTAAAGTTTTACGGTCGGCTTTTACTTCATCGGCCATACCAAAAAGCTCCAGTATATCTTTATCGGTTTCAAAACCAATGGAACGTAATAAAGTGGTTACCGGAAATTTTTTCTTACGGTCAATGTAAGCAAACATCACATTATTAATATCTGTTGCAAACTCCATCCAGGCTCCTTTAAAAGGAATAACCCTTGCAGAATAAATTTTTGTACCGTTGGGATGAACAGACTGGCCGAAGAATACACCGGGTGAACGGTGCAACTGGCTTACTACTACCCTCTCGGCGCCATTAATAACAAAAGTACCACGTGGCGTCATGTACGGGATGTTTCCTAAGAATACATCCTGCACAATGGTTTGAAAATCCACATGCTCTTCATCGTTACAACTAAGGCGGAGCTTGGCTTTTAGCGGCACCGCATAAGTTAATCCTCTTTCTATACACTCATCAATTGAGTAGCGTGGAGGATCTACGAAGTAGTCTAAGAATTCCAGTACGAAAATGTTTCGTGTATCTGTTATAGGAAAATTTTCCTTAAACACACGGAACAGCCCTTCTACGTTACGTTTGTCGGGTGTAGTTTCTAACTGAAAAAAATCTTTGAACGACTGAATCTGGATTCCGAGTAAATCGGGTTGCTCTGCTATCAGTTCAACTTTTCCGAAATTGATACGTTTAGCAGCGGTTGATTTTGTTGCAGACATATTGTAATTAAAACGTTTTAGTGTGCGTGGGCCTTGTAATTTAGGGCATAGTAAATACGAGAAATGCCATTAACCCCATATTAAAGGAGGGCAAAGTTATGGAATAAAATTTATAAATGGATTACCAAAAAGAGATTTTTGGGGGATTGGTAAGATTTTTGATGAAATTGGTGGGTTTGGATTTTGGGATTTGAGATGCTATCATAAAAAAGCAGGAGATTTCTCGTGGGCTTTTATGTTTCTTAGGCATTAAGCTGTCGACTTTAGCCCGAACTGATTTTGTAGTTCTTTGCCCTTGGAGAAAGTAACTCACCCAGCTTATCCTGCATTTAAAATATTTCTTATCAAATGTCCAATAGATGATACCAGTTAACATTTTTAAAAACCTAACCCCAAAAATAAATTCTTAAACAGGCAGTAAGCAATACTATACTCTTGCTAAAACAAATTGTTCTTCTGTTTAGTCTTTTTAAATGAGTACGCAAACTCAAATTTTTTCTTTCAATATTATTTGTGCCATATTGTTTTGTATTATGAATAACATGCGGAATTATAAAACCATACAGATTTAATTTATCTGTATTAATTTTTGCAGCATTACTTATGCATAATGTACTTATTACTTTTTGCAGCGTTGCCTTTGTGCGGCTGCCTACAGCAAATTCTACCACATGCTTTGTATCTTTTTGTAATGCATATACTACCCACAGCAGTTTGGTTTTGCATTTATAATAAGTACGTAACTCATCTACTTCATACATTTTATTTAATAATACAACAGGCTTTGCAATAGCCTTTGCGATGCGTAAAATTCTTTTTAAAACCGTGGTGCAGGATATTTGAAGTAATCTTGCAATACTGCGCATACCACAGCCTTCTTTTAGTAAAGCAGTAATAGATTTATTGGCAACTATGTATGCTTTATTGATATAATTTTTCATAAAAGTTTTACCGCATAGTTTGCATTTGTATCGTTGTTCAGATTCTTTTGTTTTACCATGCTTTATACAATTACCATTGCACAACAAGCATTCTAACTTACCACCTACAACTTTGATACACTTATGTTCTTCCTGTAGCATTTGCGCTTATTTTTTGCAATAAAAAAACATCGGGCAACTATTAGGCTGCCCGATTATTCAATCAAAATTAAACTTTTTTTTAAAAAAACCCAGTATTTATAAGGGTTTCAAAAAATAACCACAACTTTGGAACACTACCCACCAGCGGCTGTTTGCTGCTGCCTGCCGTTACTTCGTGCGCAACAGAGCTGCCTATTTTTCACAGGCAGCAGCCTCATAAGGTCTTAATCGAAAAAATATATTATGAAACATAAAATCAAAGAACAAATTTATTCTTGCAAATAAAATACTTCTATCAAATTATTAAATGCAGAAAATAATTATACAACTTTTTAAATACCTAATTCAAAAATAAATTCCCAAACAAACTGTAATAAATAAAGCTGCCCGGTTTTTTCCTTTAAAATTAATTTCTCTTCTTTCCAGAATTTATAAAGGTTTTAAAAATAACCACAACTTTGGTACACTACCAAAAATGTTACCTTACTTTGAAGCCCATTGAAATAATTTTTATTGTGCCTCCCGTTGAATTTGTTTTTATGACATAACATTGTAAGTCCAATTCAATCGAAAGCATTTTTGCCCAAATTCCCTTTACTCTTACTAAATCAAGGTCAGAGTTTTCTGCAACAAAGGACTCATCAATATTCTCAGCGACAATGATTCCAAAATTTAGATCAAGATTTACCCAATAAACATTTTCAAAAATGAAAGTTGCTTTTCCTTTTCCCTCTGGCCATTCTATTTCAAATTTTATGGTATCCTCAATTCCAGGATTAATTCTATCAATTTGTATATTTCTTATTATGGCATCATGCCAACAGTAATCATTATAATTCATATTATTACTTTTTAATTAAAACCACCTCCAAATAGTTAATTTATTACCTTGATCATTAACATGAAAGTGACTTGGTTCTGCAAACCTTGGTGGGTCAATTCTTAATTCCTCAACAAAATTACGCCCTGTTCCAATTCCATAACTAGAACTTCTAAATTGATTTTCTACAAGATTACTTGGTATTTTTGCACCTCTCGGAAGAACAACACCTTCTCTAGTTACAATAAAAACCCCTTCCTCAGCCGCATTTGCCCCCATCTTTATTTCATTTACTACAGCCCCCGCCTCTCCTCCAATTGCACTCAAAGATAAACTCATAACAGTAGCAAATGAACCCAGCCTGCTCATTTCTGCAGTTTTGGCCCCGTAAGTAGAAATAAGGTCTTCGCCCTTCATATTGCGGGTATTGCGCCAGCCATTTTTTAAAGAAGAACCAAAGGTCCATATTCCATCAAGCGTACCATAAACAGCTGAAGATACTGCTCCCGCCATACTGCCTTCTATGCCTATCTGGCCATTTAAATTATCCCATTTACCTGCCCAGTTTGTACCTGGAGTGTAAGAACTTATTGTACTAATATTTTGAGATAAGCCAGATTCGCTTGCAAAAAATTTATTCTGGCCAACAACTTCTGTTAAAAACCCATTGGATGTGCTTCCATTAGTCCACCAGGATGCCCTTATACCTTCGGCCCCATATTTATTTCGTACACTGCTAAATGAATAACTTCCTTCCTGGGCAAAACTTAAAAAAGCATTCCAAAAACCTCCATGAGAACCGCCACCGCCTCCTCCTCCGCCACCCCCTGCATCTGCCCAAGAATAGTCTGATAGCCATCCTGCATGGTAATTTCCATCAGAGCTTCGTGCGCAATAGAGCTGCCTATTTTTTTTATGGCAGCAGCCCGGGCTGACTTTGTAGCTCTCTGCCTTTTGGCGAGAGTAAAACGCCACACCTTATGAGGCTGCGGCGAAGCCGCAGCCTCATAAGGCCTTAATCGAAAATCAAAAGCATATGAAACATAAAATCAAAGAACAAATTTATCCTGCATTTAAAACACTTCTATCAAATTATTAAATGCAGAAAATAATAGTTCAAGTTTACTTTTTAAATATCTAACTCAAAAATAAATTCTTAAACAAATTGTAAGCAATATGGCTGCCCAATTATTCAATCAAAATTAAATTTTTTCTTTTAGGTACCAGTATTTATAAGGGTTTCAAAAAATAACCACAACTTTGGAACGCTACCGAAAATAATCATTGCTTATTTATTCAAAGCCTGGATAAACTCCCCCATATTCTCCTGTTTTTATTCTGTTCACAACACTCTCAGGGTTCATTACAAGACCAATCTCAGCTTTTCTATTTTCACCTACTAATTTATTTACTCTTGTAAAATCTTTATCGCCAATTTTCCATACATACCATTTGTTGGATATTTTTATAGGTTCCTCTCCCTTTTTAGTTCCATAATCACTTGTATCCCTAAATATTATATGGTTCGTTTCTCCTACATTTAAAACCTTACCCTCCTTTTCCCAAAAACCTAATTTAACACCCCATTTAGTTACACAGTGTACGTAAAATTCTACTTCACCATTTACTATTTCTTCTAATGACAAACTAGAATCTAATGGATAAACAGTTTTAAAGACTCTAATTACATCACTGTTTAATTGTGTTAAATCGTAAGCTACCAGTTGAAAATATTTCTTTTGCTTACCATCTATTTTAACAGAAAATACATCTCCTATTTTTGTACTCACTCTCATTGTATATTTATTTTATTCCAAATAATGGCCAAAATACAGGCGAAATTGAATTTCTAACATTCAATAGATTTGGCAGCCCATATTGATTGATTAAATTCTGTTCCCAAATTCTGGCATCCAAACGGCTCAAATTGGTTGCACCTTCAACTACTCTAAAATCTAAAAGTGATTTTTCCGTACCCGAAGCCCAATGTTCACCAAATCTTACTGCTGCATCTCTGCCTGTTATTCCAACATATTCAATTGCACCTGTACTCCTATTGAAACCCTGATATACTAAGTTTGCACTTTGATTTGCTAATATTCTTTCTCCAGCACCTACAATTCTGCCGAATGGTATTACCGCAATTACTGCTTGACTTCCAGATTGTAACCTTGGTTTTGGTTCTACAAATCCCTGTTGGCTATATGCCCTGCCCATTACCAATTCTGCAAAAGGAGTTACGGGGTTTACATTTTGATTTATCCAAACCATAGCCGGATCTATATAACCAAAATATGCGTTTGATAGAAAGTTGGTAAAGGCAGTAAAAGTTGTTGTTCCTTTAACTTCACTAAGGGTACTACCATTTCCAGCTGCACCATCTACCCATTTACTTGCCCAAAAACCATATTCTCCCGCTTTATTAGTTCCTAATTTATCGCCAAAACCCATTTGGCTTAAAACACTTGCAGAAGATAAACCTTGTATGTTAGAATAGTTGCCGCTTGCACTACCTCCCCCGCCACCATTGCCCCAATCAAAAAACCCAAAGTTATTCCACATCATTTCACTAGCCCACCCAACATGATAATTTCCATCAGGGCCTTTTTGGCTGCGGCCTCCTTGTAAAAGCTGGTCTCCCATTGGGTCGTTAAACAACACAGGATTATTTGCTGCAAACTGGTAAGGGTTTATTCCTGCATATGCCTCTGCATACATATCCACTCCCGTAAACCGCCCTATCTGTGCATCGTACTGCCGGTAAAAAGTATTGTAATAACCTGTTTCATCCTCTAAATCTACACCGCCATTAAACTTGGCCTGGGTGTTTAGTTTGTTAAGTGCTTTATCACTAATGCCACTCATTTGCAACCCAAACGGGTAATAGCTTTGCTCCTGCAATAATGGCCCGGTGGTATGTGTTACTGTAAGGTCATCAAAATATACATCCTGTGTGCTCTGGTTGCTTACAAAAACATAAAGGTAGCCGTTTTTGGCCATCGTTTGCAGCGGGGCCACCAGTGGCTGTTTGCTGCTGCCTGCCAGTACCTGCATAGCACCCATATTGCTGCTTACATAATTAAACTGGTTATCAAGCAATACCCAGTTTAGGTAGGCTTTTGGTATGGTACTGTTATAGCTTCGGTTATTTAAAAAAGAAAGCACATTGGGGTTTAATGCTGTATTTAAAGCACCTGCATTGCTGCTTATTATTTTTCCGCCGCTTTGGGCTGTTACACCGCCCACCAGTGTACTGAGCAGGTCGGTAAGCAGTATATTGTCTGTTACCGGGGGCTGCACGGGGGTATTGTAATAAGCAAAAGTATTTATCTGCACCTTATCCCCTGCCATTACTTTTAATACCAGCGAGGGCCCTGTTTTTAAGTTAATGCCCGAAGATGCATTGAGCCTTGCCACAAACTGGTTGCCGCTATTGGCATCAAAGGCGGCGGGTTTTGCCAGTACGGTGCGCACAGGGTCGTACACATTGCTGAACAATGCCCTTACCGTGGCACTGTCGGCAGTTTCCATGGTGGCCATATAAGTGGCGGTATCTTTTCCTTCGGTAATTACGGTGCGCACATTGCCAAGGTGATCCCTTAAAAAATAATCGTATTCAAATGCATAGTAAACCGTACCTGTGCTGTAACTGCGTTTTTTTGCATAGCGTATCCGCCCTTCTTCCTGTGCCACATACTGCAGCGTATCGTTCAGGTAAACAAAGCCATTTACATACAGGTAGTTTTTTATTATGGTGGTGCCGGTGCTGTAATCGTTTATCTGTTTGCGCAGCTTGCTGCCTGCTGCATCGTAATAATAATACAAGGTGGCTTTGCCTTTAATGGCAAGCGAATCGGGCTTGTCTAATAAATTATATACTGCACCGGGTCCGTTGGTGGCGGTGTGCAGGTGGCGGTTATTGTCTTTACTGGTATTGCCGTTTACATCGTAGGTATAATCATCGCCTGTTAAGCTGCTGTCTTTAAAATCTCCCATGGGGCTGGGGTCGGTTATACCGTCGCTTACCTTTTGCAACTGGTTACTGCTGGTAAAATAGGTGTAGCTCAGGGAATCTATGGTGGTAGATTTGCCTATCTGCAGGCCACGCTGTTTCATGGTTAGTATATTGCTGCCTGCATCGTAGCTTAAGCCATTGGCAGTAAAATCGGCTTTGTCGTTTGTCCAGGCTGTGGCACCTTCGTTTTGCTGGCTAAAATCGGCTTTGGTAAGCCTGTTGGCGTTATCATACGCAAAGCCATAGGCCCTTGCAATGCCATCGCCTCTGGCCTTCCATTTGGCACCTGCTATGGCTCCGTTAAACTGGTTTGCAGTAAAGCCATAATCATAAAACAAGGCTTCGCCAAAATAAGGCCCCCCAGCCCCCGAAGGGGGAGCAGCAGCAGCTACATAATCCTTATTGATGCCGGTTAGCCACCCACGGATATTGTATGTAAAATTTTGTGTTTCAAGCGTTGCACCCAATGTTTTGGTTTGCAATTGGCCCAGCTCGTTATAGGCATGCTGGCTGATGGTTTTATCGCCAAGGCCATCTATATTTTTTATGATGGTTTTTAAACGCCCTGCATGGTCGTAAGTATATTTGGTGCGCAGGGTATGGTTTTGTGCGTTGATGCCTGCTTTTTGATGCTGCAGGTGTGTACTTAACACAGTGCCGGTAAAACTATACTGTTTGGTAAGCACATCGGTACCGCCGGTATAATTTGTTTCTTTTAACTGTATCAGCCTTCCATAATCGTCGTATAATGGAACAGTATATAAATAAGTGGCGGTATTCAGTACTATTTTTTTTATGCCGGTTACCGAGCCCCTTATGCGGTTGCTTACTGCTATGGGCTGGGCATATTCCGGGTAAGTATTGTAACTGGTATTAAAATTAGTGCTGGTAATATTGGTGGTTACAAGGGTGCTGTTGGGTGCTCCGCCGGTTATCCAGGTATAATCGTCGTAATAGGTTTCTGTCATTACGGTGTAAGTGCCGGTAAGCACCGGGTAATCTGTATTGCGGGCGGCCTGTGCAATAACAGAGTCTTTTACAATGGCAATGGTAATTACACCCGATTTTAAGGGCCTGCTCTGCCCGTCGTACTTTACAAAGCTCCACCGGTTGGTTAGTTTAAGGTTTTCGTCCTGTACCATTACCACCCGGTCCAATAAATCGTAGGCTATAAAATTTTTGCCTTTGCCCGGTATTTGTTTGGCTGTTACCCTGCCCCTGGCATCATAATAATAACTGTAGCAAAGCCCGGTTTTTATTGCGGGGTTGCCTGCCAGGTTCCAGTTTACAGTTGTTGTATTTAGTGCATCGGTAGCTTTGGGTGGTATCAGGGTACGCAGGTTGTTCATTTCGTCGTACACATAATAAGTACACAGCCAGCCTGCATGCCCTGTGGCGGGCAAGGCTGCAACCTGTTGTTTGGTAAGTATGGTGCGGCCCACTTCATCTGTATATGATATGGTTTTTATGCCTTTTTCATCAATGGTTTCCTGAACAGCAAGGCTGCCCGCCTGGTAAATGGCTGTAGTGGCGGGTATATCATCTTCACTTGTTATGGCTATGCTCCATAGCCGCACACTGTCTGCCAGCGTATTGGCCCGCCAGCTGCTGCTTATGCCAACAGCGGCACCCGTCCAGCTATTGCCGGGGGCGGTTTGTTTTACTACCCTTTCAAGCGGTGTAATATCATAGGTTGTCTGGCTGTAATTAATCTGTTCATTGGGATAGATGGCTTTATAAAAAGCAGAATCATTTAAAAAAGCATCTGTTTTAAATTTGCCATCATTGGTATTGGCTGTTTGCTGCACAAAGGGCAGATAAGAAAATGATACCCGGCCAAATTCATCCAGCAGGCTGTGAGATACATAGTCTTTTTTTGATGGGGAGGCCTGTTTTACCACTGTTTCCAGCGGCCTGCTGAGCAAATCAAAGTATTGGGTAGTAATACTTACACTGTCTGCCCAGGCATTAATGGTTACCCTGTTTATATCTGTGGCAGGCATTACCGGTGTAAGTGTACGCAGGTAATATTTTGATGGTTCAAATATATTTGCATCGGGTACTCTTTTGGCTGTGGCTGTATTGGGTGCAGTGGCAGCTACAGGTATATTGTTTTGGGCAAATACAAAACAGGTAAATAAGATAGAACATGTTAAGAGCAGGGTATGCCTTATCATAAGCTGAGTTTAGTAAGTTTATATGTATCGGTTATTATCAATTTTTAATGGCATTTTGTAATTCATCACTCATGGGGTCTACGGTGGGTACAAAAGCACCCACCAGCCGGCCCGACCCGTCTATCAGAAATTTATAGAAATCATTGTTTACAGCATTATTCATCATGCCGTTTAAATCTGTATGGGTAAGCCATTTATAAAGCGGGCACTGGTTTTCGCCTGCAACAATGGTTTTTTCTGCAATAATAAAATGCGTATTGTACCTGTTGCTGATAAACTTTTTAATCTGCATGTTATCGCCGGTTTCATTACCAAAGCTATTGCTGGGGAAAGCAATAATAACCAGGCTGTCTTTATACTTCTGGTACAATTGCTCCAGCTGCGCATACTGGCCTGTATACATACTTTTAGAGGCTGTGTTTACAACCAGTATTTTTTTGCCCGTAAAACTGCTGAGGTTAATATCGGCACCGTTTATATCTTTTACCGGGTAATCGTAAAAGCCAGTAAAAAAATAAATACCCGCCAGCAAACAAAAAATTTTACTCATACTTTTAAATTTATAATTATGGTTCCCCTGAGCATCCCAGCGGGCAGGTTGATGAATTGTACCGTATATAATTGCCGCTGATGCTGTTATCGCTCCATTGATAATGGAAAGTACATTTCCATGTAAAATAAAAAGAGCCATCGGGGTTTACAATTTTTACATAAACAGAAGATGTTACACATTGGCCTCCCTGTTCGCAGGTACCGTTAACTATTTTAAAGTCAGGGTGCAGAGCGGTGGTAGAGCAGGTGCAAAAATTGCTACCGGTTGTTACTACTGCGGTGTTATAACTATCACTCAATGGATTGATATCGGTTTTAGTTGTGTCTATCTGCCCGTTTGTTCCATCATTGCAGGCCACTGTTATACTCCATACAGGGGCTATATTAATTGCCATTGCGGAATCAGAATAATCATACCGTTTTAAGATATTTTTATCCTTATCCCTTACAAGTTTCAGGCGGTTTAAGTTATCATACTCGTTGTACATAATTGTATTGTTTGCATCTGCCATACTGGTAACACCCACTAAAGGTTCGTATGTAGAAGTAACCATACCGGCATTTTTAGGATGAAGCCGCAGCTCATCAATGAGGCCACTGCCGCTGATGGTAATTGCAGTTATACCTGTGAGGGTGGTGGTAAACAGGTTCCAGTTATTTTGAGTGGCAACAGCACCTGACAATGCCACTGCATTTACACTTACAGCAGCACCTGTTTTTGCCCAAACGGTTACAAGGTAATATTGTAAAGCAGATAAACCGGTTTTGGTAATGTTACCATTAGAAAGGTTGTAGCTTTTTTTTCCTGTTATGGCATTCAGCGAATCCCTTACAGCACCTGCAATGGTAAAGTTACCTGTGCCGCTGGCTTCAAAACTTGTATAAGCTATATCTGTATTTACTGCATTAGATACTTTTGCCACCGTGTATTGTTGCGGATAATCAATAATAACAGAGCTGCTTACACCCGACTGAACATTCTGTGATTGCAATAAGTTTCCTTTGCTGTCATAATTTATAAAACTTGTTTGCGGTACAAAATATGTACTGTTGCGGTTTAAAACAGCCGTATTAAAAGTGCCAATGATTGTTTGTGGCACTGGTTTGTTTACCTGTAAATTATATAGGGTTAACGGCTTAATGATTCCATTGGTCAGTTGCTGAAAATCAGTAATTGTACCGGCTGCTATCCTTGGGTTTGCGTCGCCGGTTATCCAGTTTTCTGTAGCAATCACCGGGGTTATTATGCCGCTGTCCCGCAGTTTGCCTATTGGCCCGGCAAGGGTATAATTATAGGGGTAATAAAATCTTTTTTCAATTTGTAAATTTCTGTTTCTGTCGTAGCCCGAAACTACTTTTGTAACATTGTAATTGGTATCGTAAGTAAAATTAGTATAAGAGGTATTGAGCGAACCGTTTGCCTGAAACAAGGTATCGTAAGAAGCTGTTACATAGGCCCAGCCTGTTAGAGGATAATACTCCTGGCCAACAAAAGTACGTGCCTTAGGCGTGGCTGCAAGGTTTGGGTCGCCGTTATAATAAGTAAAAGAATTGCCCAGTTTTATTGATTTAAAATTACTGTTAATAAACAGTGTTGTATCAAATGCATAATTGTTTACTGTTTTTTTAACCAGGCCACCAAGGCTGTCGTAAACAGACACTTTTTTAGGCAGGCCTATTCCCCAATCTCTTAAATCCTGCGGTGCATAAGGAAAACTGGCGGTTACAATGGTAGCATTAACATCCTGCGGGGCAGTAAATTCATACACTGTTTTACCAATATTATGGCTCGCCCTGCCATTAATAACTTCCACCCTGCTGTACCCTACCGGGCTGCCTTGGGTATAGTCTAAATTATTTACAGGCTCGCTGCTAATGGCTGTATAACTGGTAGTGGTACTGCCACCAAAATTTACTGTTTCCTGGTAAGGGTAATCATATTTGGGTATATCACCAAGAAAGCCAGAACTTGTACCATCGGGATTAATGTACCGGAATTCCTGTACCATGCCTGTGGGGTCATCAATCATATTTTGCCGGGTAATTCTTTTAATCCTTAACCCACCGGATTTAACTGCGGTTTTTGTATTGTCTGTTAATTTATTTTCCCACGAAACATTTACCGGAAAGGAACCGGTAATTGTTGTACCGGCGGGAGGAAGTATCTGTAACTGATAATTACCATTGGGCACATTAAACAGCCAGCTTTGTATGCCCTGGTAAAATAAATTGTACAATGATAAAGTATAAATATTGTATGTGGTTAAGCCATCGGTACTTTTAATATTAACTGTAACATTGCCGGTGCCGGTAATTGGTACAGTCCCGTTTCTTAATATACTACTGTCAAAAGTAAAAAGTAACTGGTGTTTTGTTTTAAACACCTGGCTCAGTGTTATTGTATTCTGATAGCCTGTTGCCGGTGCTACCGTAATTTTCTGCGGGTCTTTTATGTAAGGCAAATGGTCATTCAGCTCATATTCATACTTTATAAAACCTCCCCCCGGTAAAGAATATGCGTTTAAAGAATTTGCGATAGCAAAGGATGAATCCGGGTTCCTGTTGGCACCTAATGGATAACCGTTTATCTTAGGTATAAGTGTTGTGGGGTTGTAAGCACCATTATAGAATCCCCAAAAATCCCTTTTATTTTGTATAGTATCCTGAAGGCTTCCTGATTGTGCAAAATAAGGCAGGTTGTAAATAAAATAGTACCCGTCTTTTTTTTCTTTTGCTGTGTACGGCGTAATGCTTTGCAACATACTCCTTACAGGGTACGAATAATTCAGATACGTAAATAAATAACCATACCTGAATGCCGTATCACTTACTTTTATTTTTGAAATGCCGTACCCGTCATATAAAATTGAAAGGGTTGTTTTTTCAGGAAAAACGATGGAGGAAACCTTATATTCAGCTGTAATGCTTTTACCAATAGGCGTGTATGTTTTGGTAGTAACCCCATCTGAGTTACGGTTAAAAATTACCTGGGGATAGGCAAAGTCTGATGAAAGGGATTTGAGTGAATAATTGAACGTGATGGTATCTTTACTAAAGGCAGAAATAATAGTACTTAAATACCAGGCAGAATTATAATACTGACCAGCGTAAGCAGACCGGAACAATGAAGGGTCGGCTCCATTGGTAGTTATAGAAGTGCCTACTGCATTGCTAAAGTCGTATTTTATTCCATCAGGCGTAATAATTCGAAATGAAATAATACGGTTGTCTATACCGGTACCCCCGGTTATGGGTATAACTTTTAATTTAGAAGCAGGTACAATAACAACCTGTTTATTTTTACCAATATAAAACTGGCCGGCCTGCCCGTTAAAATTAAATTGAAAAATATCCTGCTGCGTATCTAAACTATCAAAATAATATTTACTTCCATCAGCCCTGAAATCAGTTGGGATAGCAGCAGCATTCATATATCCTGTTACCGGTAAATCATCAGGTGCTCCCCTTACAGTACGGGTAACAACTCCACCAGCACTTAAATACCACCCAAGTCCGGCAGTAGAAGGGGATTCTGCAACCTGGGTACCACCTGCAAAGTAATTAAGGGATACCCCCAAAGAAAGGCCGCTTGAAGCATTACTGTAAGAATAAATAGGTACACCAATTTGCGGAATCCCGGTAAAAATATTTACCGGTACGGCACTTAGTTTACTGGCATTTTCGGCGGTAGGAGAAAGCACGGCCGAGTTGGCCAAATTAGGCAAACTTTGACATAAAGATTCTTTACAAAAAAAACAAACAATTAAAACAAATAACCACTTCATATTTTATCTTTTAAAAATTATATCCCATCCTGAAAACTACCGGCTGTGAAACTCCCGGTTGACGACTTGCTAAAAAAT